>JAMASZ010000364.1 GCA_023301585.1 Alphaproteobacteria bacterium
CAGCGGTAACAGTGACTGGCTAATGCCGATTGCTGATGATTTATCATTGGCGGGTTTTGATATTAATACAGGACTACCGCACAGCAATTTAAGCCAAGCGGTACACGCTTCAACAGCAACACCACAAGCCGGTCAACCTCACCCAGCGACGCAAGCAGTTATGGTGACAATGAACAAGGCAGCTGCAACTGCTCAAGCAAATGAAATTACAATTCAACTTAACCCTGGTGAGCTAGGTAAAGTTAAAATCAAGCTAGAATTTGGTCAGGACAATTCCGTTAAAGCGCATCTGGTGGTTGAGAAGCCAGAAACACTTCTGATGCTTCAACGTGACGCATCAGCGTTAGAGAAATCACTACAAGACGCTGGGCTTGAGACTGACGGCAGTTCATTGAGCTTTGAAATGGCGCAGGATGGTAATTCGTTCTCGAACGACCGTGAAAACGACCCGAATTTCAAAGGAAATGGGGAAAATAGTGATGGTGAAGAACTTGCCGATGAAGATGGCACGGTAATTGCAACGACTATGACATGGGATGTAGATCCAGAAACAGGTCATGTCCATTACAACATACTCGCATAACAGCGAAAACAACTGAAAGACAAGGAAACGCTTAGGATAAGCAAAGGATAAGAAAATGATTGAAGGCATAACAAATACATCATTGGCAAACTCACAGCAGGAAACTGCAGGGCAGTCTGTGTCATTAGGGGAAGATTTTTCCGACTTCTTGACATTGCTGACGACGCAACTTCAAAATCAGGACCCTCTTGCACCACTAGATTCAAATCAGTTTACTGAACAGCTAGTTCGTTTCTCTCAAGTAGAACAAGCGATTAACACGAACTCTAAACTTGATAACTTAGTTGCCCTACAGCTTTCAAACGGTGTAACTGGCGCGCTTGGTTATGTTGGATTAGAGGCTTCTTACATTAGTGCAGAAATTGCCTATGACGGTAGTGGCGCTACAGACATCAATTACTCACTAGACTCAGCGGCATCCCTTTCAAGAATTAACATTTACGATGAAAACAGCCAGATTGTTTACACTGGCGAAGCTGAAACAAGCTCAGGCGTTCACACATTCTCATGGGACGGTAGAGACACTAACGGAAACCAAATGCCTGAAGGCACTTACGTTGTTAGCATAGATGCCTTTGACAATGACAACACGCAAATTGAAACGACAACTGTTGTTAAAGGTCGCGTTCGCGGTGTTGAGCAACAAGACGGTGTTACATACGCCCTTGTCGGTGACCGTGCGGTTGCAATTTCTAATATTCTAAACGCATCAGAACCTGAGGTCGACGCAACAGAAGAAGAAACTGAAGGAGGCGCTGATGACACTCCTACCGTTTAGCAAAGCTTTACAACGAACAACAACTTTAACCCGAAACAACAACCAAACATTAGGCAGAGCCCTAACAACAACAATTTTATCATAAGGAGGTAATTATGAGTTTATTTGGATCACTTTATACAGCAGTCGGAGGATTGGCAGCCCAGTCCCAAGCAACAGCGATTATTTCGAACAACATCGCGAACGTTAACACAACAGGTTTCAAACGTTCAGAAGCAGCATTTGCATCGCTTGTGACAGTTGAATCATATGCGTCACGCTATTCCCCAGGAAGCGTACAAGTTAACCGCATGCAGCAAGTTGGTCAGCAAGGTCAGATTGCACAGACAGGTTCTGCAACAGATGTGGCGATTTCTGGCGATGGTTTCCTTGCAGTTAAATCAACAGCAGATGAAAGACTATTAGAGCAAGAACCTTTCTCATACACGAGAAACGGTCAATTCTTCGAAGATAATGAAGGTATATTAACAAACTCAGCAGGTATGAAGCTATATGGCTGGCCAGTTGACGATGCTTATTCAGACATCGATATAGATGACAACACAAGCTATAATGCAGACCTCAGTGTTTTAGAGCCTGTAAATGTTTTATTACCAAGTGGTAAGACTGAGCCTACTAACTTAATTAACCTAGCCGTTAATCTAGACGCTGATGAATCAGCAACGATGCCTAACGTGCTAAACGGTTTAATCGACCCTTTATCTAACCTTCCTGATTATTCACGTACAATCAGAACCTACGACTCTTTAGGTAAATCTCACGATGTTGTGATTGAAATGCGTAGAACTTATGGTCCTGCAGCAACTGAAATTTCTAATTCAGATGAGCTAGACCCGCAAGATTTACTAATCAACGGTCTAGGCTTTGCTGATGGTGAAACAATCGACGTACAAGTTGGTGGTGGTCCATTAGAGACATATACTGTTAGAGCAGCTCAAGCGATACCCCCTATCCCAGGTGAAGTATCAACAATCGGTGAATTGATTGCTGAAATGAATGACTACAACAATGGTGCAGTTGGTCCAGAAGACAAAGTTCACGCTTTCTTGAACAATGATGGTGCCCTCGTTATCACAGCTAATGATTACAGAGATACGGCAGCCACTCAACAAGACTTAACGTTGGGCGGAACTGGTATTACACGTTTAGGCTTTGTAGCAGGTGTAACACCTCCTTCATCAGGTGATGGCGCAACGCCAGGAACATTACCACCGTTCAACACTGATGAAACAGCAACAGATGATGCCACATACCCAACATTACAAAATGTACCGGGTAATGGTCAGTACAATGCTGATGGTTGGTGGCAGATTGATGTTGTATCCCCAGAATTTGGTAGTTCAATGACTACTGGTTTGATTAACTTCAATAACGATGGCTCAATCAATGCAGTTGCAGACTCTGACAAGAACATCGACATCGAGTTAAAAGGAATTAACTGGGACAATGGTGATGCTGAATTACAAGATATCAATATCGATATCCGTGGCTTCACACAGTACTCTGGCCCTTACAATGTGGCATACTCTAACCAAAACGGTTCAGAACTTGGCCTTAAGACATCTATTGATATCGACAGCGAAGGCTATGTAAATGCAAGATTTTCTAACGGAACATCTTCACGAATTTACAAACTTCCGATTGTTACCTTTGCCAGCCAAGAGCAACTTCAGGAAATTTCAACGACTTCTTATAGAGAAAACTCCGAATCAGGAACGCCTCTTATTCAAGAAGCTGGTGTTGGACGAGCAGGAATTCTTGAAAATTCTGCCCTAGAACAATCAAATGTTGATCTAGCTGACGAGTTTACAAAGCTTATCGTGACGCAGCGCGCATACTCTGCGAACACGAAAGTGATTACAACCGTCGATCAGATGACAGAGGATTTACTGAGATTACGATAGAATATCGTAATACGACTAGACTCACTCAGTAATACGACACCCCGGGCAACCGGGGTGTTTCTTTATGTATGCAGCCTGCTGGATTATCCCCAATTAAATTAAGCGTAGTTTTTTTGTAAAAAACGTATTATACTCCTTACATGAGCGCTGTTCGGTGCTTGTTCTTAACTAAACTATCACTAAAGTCACTTATTTTAATCAACACCCCCTTATGTTAACTTTCTATTAATGAATATGTTATAGTATTAAAGGGTGCTCATTTAACATAAAATGACATTGCAGAATGCAAAACACTAACCTAGTAAAGGAGAAAACTAATGGCTAATGACGTAGTCTTATCATCGGCTCTAAGGAGCAATCTATTATCACTTCAAGGTACACAACGAAGCATCGACACAACGCAACTGCGTTTGGCGACTGGTTTGAAAGTGAACTCAGCACTTGATAGTCCCTCAAACTTTTTCACAGCAAAGTCTTTAAATAACCGTGCAAGCGATCTTCAGAGATTACTTGATGGTATTGGACAATCTATCAGAACTATTGAAGCTGCAAACACTGGTGTTGAAACACTTGGTGCTTTGATTGAACAAGCTGAATCTATTGCGCAAGAAGCACAATCAGAAGTTCGTTCAGCAGCTGGCTTCACAAGAGCCCGTAGTAATGTTGACTTAAGCACAGTAAGCGACCTAACCAATATTGGTGGTGGCGGAACAATTGTTGACGGCGCTAGCGATAGCTTTGATGTAACCGTTGTTGAAGAAGATGGTACAGCAACAAGCTTAACAATTGATATCGACCCTAATGAAACAGTTGATAACATTGTGGCTGACATCAACTCTGACCCAGCTTTAAGTCAAGTAGCAACAGCGCGAGTTACAGAAGCAGGTTACCTAGAAATTGCAGCAGATAATGAAAACTCTGCAATCCGTATTAACTCTTCCGCAGCAAACGGTTTAACAGCGGCTGGCTTCACACAACTAGGTCTAGACACAGTTGTTGGAATTGAAGATGCTGGTGGTGCAACGGTCTCAGGTGGTACAGCGATTGCTGGCAACACTTTGACATCTGGTGTATCAGCTGGTGCACAAGTTAATGGTAAATTTGAAGCAAGCGATGACCTTGTTACAGCAGGTTTCTTAGGAGCCGCTGGCGATGACATTAACTTAGTTCTTACCGTTGACGGTGAAACAGTTGATGCAGGTCAAGTAACTGGCGCGGATACAATTCAAGATGTTGTTGACCGTATTAACAATGCTGGTATTTCAACAGTCGAAGCAAGCTTCAATACCGACACAGGTCAAATCGAATTAGACTTCGACGATTCAGTTGGTCAAGTTGAACTTCAATACACTGATAACGGCGCATCTACAACAAGCTTCGGCTTTGGTGCGGGTGCTGGTGATGCTGCTTTAGGTGGTAACCCAGGTAGTGAATTCTTCACATTTGATGGTGTTAGTGCAGAAGTTGATCAGTACGAAGAAGATTACAACGAGTTGTTAACACAAATCGATGACTTAATCGATGATGCTAACTACCGTGGTATCAACCTTCTTGGTGATGACAGCCTGACAACATACTTCAATGAAGATGGTGACAGCACATTAACAACAGACGGCGTTGACTTCACAGCATCTGGTTTAGGTCTTGAAAAAGCAGACTTTACAAATGCTAACAACGTGCAACTTTCAATTGATAGATTAAGCGAAGCAACTTCTAGAATTAGAAACTTTGGTCGTAGTATTGCGAATGATTTATCATTAATCCAGACACGTCGTGACTTTACTGAAAACACAGTAAACACACTTCAAGCTGGCGCAGATGATTTAACTGTTGCAGATCAGAATGAAGAAGGTGCAAACTTATTAGCCCTTCAAACTAGACAACAGTTAGGTGTTACATCTCTAGCACTTGCTGCTGAATCTCAGCAATCAGTCTTACGTCTATTCTAATCGGTTAACGGTTAGGGAAATAGGGACGACAGTCTATTTAAAAGAGCCAGTTTTTACTGGCTCTTTTTTTTATGCATAGCTTCAAAAAAATTAACTTTTTGTAAGTTTTCATGTACTATAATTAATGTAGATGAAAGAAATTCATACCAACCAAAAGGAAGAAATCCATGGCACTCGTAATTGACCTCAAACCAAAAGAACGCGTTTTAATCGGCACCGCCGTTATAACAAATGACTCACAGCGCACTCGCCTGCACATCTCTGGTGATGCGGCGATTATTCGTGAAAAAGATATCATGCACGAAGACGATGCAAACTCACCTTGTAAGAAAGCTTACTTTCTAATTCAGTGTATGTATATGGCACGTAACCCAAGGGATTATTACGAATCTTATTTTGCAACTGTGCAAGAAATTCAACACGCTGCGCCTAAATTATCTTTCATGTTTTTAGCTATTAATGAAAAGTTGATTGAAGGAAATTATTATAAAGCAATGAAAGAAGCCAAAGAGCTTATCCAATTAGAAGAGGACTTAATTAAGCATGCCACAGGATAGTGACAACAAACCGCCACTACCGAATAATCCTTACGCTGAAGCTGCTGGAACTTACGGTAACAATGTACAAAAAAACACTCCTGACCAACGGGAGCTAGAAGCGCATGTTCTATTGAAGTCAGCCAAGTTCTTAGCGGATATTCAAAACGATTGGGATAATGTTACCCCCGATGTTTTAGAAGAGACGTTAAAATATAACCGACAAATATGGATGATGTTTTACGATACAGCGATTGAGAACCCAGAGGGTAATCGCCCAGGCGATTTAAGATCAAATATTATCAACTTAGCCAACTTTATCTTTAAAAGAGAATTAGAGATAATGACTAAGCCTGAGAAAAACAAACTGAATATCTTGATTAGCATTAATAGAGATATTGCCGCAGGTTTAATGGAAAGTTCTAAAAACGAGGAAGCGTCAAAAGCGCAAGAAGGCAAAGCTGATAAAAATGAGCAACCAGCACCCTCCTCTTCAATCACCACTTCAGCATAAAAAAAGCGCAACGGACACCGTTACGCTTTACAAATATAAAGTTTAATAACTTATTTTAAGCTTCTGTCGTTACACTTCCACTAGATGGCGCCGGCGTTGGAACTGGTGCGCTAGCTGTTTGTGTACCAGCACTACTCGTAGGTGCTACACTTGTTTCTGCTCCGCCAACATCAGGTGATGTAGATTGAGTAGAACTTGTATCTCTACTATTAGAAAACTGCTGGGCTGTACGATACGCCTTAAGCTGACCTTCCGTTGGAAACTGCCTTACCACATCACCAGAACTGTTATCACGAATCTCAAGAACAGCACGATTAATGCTGTTATCTATCGTAATTGTACGGGTGACTGCGGGACGCGCCGCTTCCTGAACTTTCTCGGGATTAGCTGCATAAGAGCGTACTGTACTCTGCTGCTCTGCACTTGCGCGCGTAGCAGAAGCGTTTGACAATACTGAATTTACTGCTTCTAACATTTTAAACTCCCTAATAACGATGTGCCATAAAAAAAGCACACCAACCTAATAATAATATAGCAAATACTAAGTCAAATGTCAAGCTTTTTCGCCAAAATATGTATATTCCTAACCATAAGCGATTATACGTAATTTTAGCTAAATACCCGATATTTCAGTCATAGTAAATTATTGAAAAACAGGTTATAATATAAGATGGATTGATTTGTTTTTATAGCTAATATACGCTCAAATCATCTTGGTTAAAGCAAGACGCCCCTATTCTTTCCCTTCTGGGGTTTCGTTTTCGCTTTTTACATTAACAAATAATAGGTATGTGCCCGTGAATAGCTTTCTAGAGACACTCAAACAGCTTGGTCCTGCGCGACTAGGTATAATGGGCGGAATTTTACTGACATTGATGATATTCTTTGTCTTCATTTCTATGCGCGTATCTAAACCAGATTATAATTTGTTATATAATGATTTATCTTCAACGGATTCCAGCGCAATGGTTGGAAAACTTGAGGAATCAGGAATTTCTTACCAAGTATCAGCTGATGGTTCCGAAATCACTGTCCCCGATGATGAAGTAGGTCGCGCTCGTATGCTGTTGGCAGAAGCCGGTCTTCCAAATGGTGGATCGCTTGGGTATGAAATCTTTGACCAGAAATCAGGTTTTGGAACAACAAATGATGTTGTGACCTTGAATAAAGTACGTGCCCTCGAAGGCGAGTTATCGAGAACGATTAGCTCTTTAAACCCTATTAAAAGCGCTCGCGTTCACTTAGTTTTGCCACAGAGAGAATTATTTAGCCGTGAGAGCAGACCAGCAAGTGCAAGTGTTGCGCTTGGCATGAAATCTGGCTCAAAAATTAGTGAAGATCAAATTGCCGCTATTCAGTCCTTGGTTGCCTCTGCGGTTCCTCAGTTAAAACCTGAAGGTGTTTCTCTTATTGACCAAAACGGTAATTTATTAGCCCGTGGCGGTGAGCAAAAAAGCACCATGGCAAACTTAAAAGCTGAAGAGATGCGCTTGAGCTATGAGCAAAGATTAATCCGAGCTGTTGAAGACTTAGTAGGTCGCACAGTTGGCTATGGTAATGTTCGCGCCAATATTTCCGCCGACCTAAACTTTGACCGTGTTAGCACCAGTGAAGAACTATATGACCCTGAAAGTCAGATAGCGCGTTCAAACCAAACAATTGAAGAAAACAGCTCAGAACGTGATGCCGATGAACGTAATGTTTCGGTTGAAAATAATCTTCCTGCTGTTGGGAATGACTTGTTCTTTGACAATGGCCCAACACAGCAAAGTAGTCGTACAGAAGAAACAACAAACTTTGAAATCAGTAAAACCGTTCGTAACTTGGTCCGTGAAACTGGTGAAGTACGTAGGTTATCAATCGCTGTTTTGGTTAACGGGACATACAAAGCTGATGAAGAAGGTAATGAAACATACGAGCCTCGTTCTGAAAGAGAACTAGACCAGATTGCTGCCTTAGTACGCTCTGCTGTAGGTTATGATGCAAATCGTGGTGACAGTATTGAAGTTGTAAACATGGAATTCTCAGCTGTCGAAGTATCTGACTCACCTTACGACAACACACTATTTGGATTTAACAAAGATAAGTTAATCGATGCCGCTGAAATTATTATCATTGCGTTGATGATTATCTTGGTAATCTTGCTTGTTATCCAACCAATGGTTGGGCGCCTACTGGCAACAGAAGGTGTTATCCGCTCCGAAGATGAAGAGATGGAAACAGAATTATTAACTGGTGGCACTGCCCACCCTGCTCTTGAAGGTCCTGGTGGGGCTTTTGGCAGTGGTGGTGCATCTGGTGGCGCATTAGCTAATGAGGTGGGCGAAGGTGGCGAAGACGAGGACGGCAACATGATTGACGTTCAAAGCATCAGCGGTAAAGTTAAAGCCTCTTCCGTTAAAAAAGTTGAAGACATTGTTGAAAATTATCCGACTGAAACAGTTTCTGTTATTAGAAGCTGGATGACAGAGGATTAGAATTATATTGGTTTATTATGCGCGTACGTGACGATTATAGAACACTAGCAGGTCCTGAAAAAGCGGCTATATTTATGCTCGCCTTAGGAGAAGAATATACTGCCAAAATATTCTCTCACATGGATGATGAGGAAATTCTTGAACTGTCACAAGTCATGGCAAGTTTAGGGAAAATTGATGCGGCTGTCGTTGAAAAATTATTCTTAGATTTTGTTGAACAAATGAGTTCAGCAAATGCGCTTATAGGTACGCAAGAAAGCACAGAACGCATGCTGGCAAAAGCGGGTATGAGCGCTGATAAAATTGAAACCATCATGGAAGAAATTCGCGGTCCTGCGGGTCGTAACATGTGGGAAAAATTGACCAATGTTAACGAAGAGATTTTAGCGAATTTCCTACAAAAAGAATACCCGCAAACTGTTGCTGTTGTGATGTCCAAAATCTCTACAGATCATGCAGCAAGAGTGCTGGCATTATTACCTGACAACTTCGCGCTTGAAATCATTCACCGTATGCTTCGCATGGAAGCGGTACAACGTGATGTGCTTGACGATGTTGAGAAAACATTACGTACAGAATTTATGTCGAACCTAGCGCGTACACAACGCCAAGACAGCCACGAAGTCATGGCAAACATCTTTAACAATTTTGACCGTACAGCGGAGCAAAACTTCATGGATATGTTGGAAAAAACAGTCCCTGATTCAGCTGAAAAAATTAGAAGTTTGATGTTCACCTTTGAAGACCTTCAACACCTTGACCCTTCAGCGGTTCAAACACTTATCCGTGCCTGTGATAAGGAACAAATGCCAACTGCCCTTAAAGGTGCTACAGAAACGTTACGTGATTTATTCTTTGCCAATATGTCAGAACGTGCGGCGAAAATTATGAAGGAAGACATGGCGGCTATGGGCCCTGTGCGTTTAAAAGACGTCGAAGAATCTCAACAATATATTGTAGGTGTAGCCAAAGAGCTTGAGGCGCGCGGAGAAATTAATATCTCCACTGGTTCAGAAGAAGACGAATTAATTTACTAACCCATTAAAATAAGTAGGTCACTAACACCATTGAATGAAAATAATAAATTCTTATTTGATTTAAACAACTTTGATGCCCAGCGTATCGAAGAGGCATCGAACATAGACCTTACGGAGCCAGAAGAAGAACTTCCGCCACCTCCCCCGACATTCTCAGAAGATGAATTAGAATCCGCTAAAATCATGGCACATGAAAAGGGACGCCAAGAAGGTTTTACCGAAGAGCGTCAAAGTCGCGAGGAAAAAATAAAAACGGTTTTAGAAAATATCGCAAAAAATTTCTCAGACGTCTTTGCGTCAGAGCACTACCGCGAACGTCAATATGAAGAAGAGTCGTTAAAATTATCATTAGCAGTTCTGGACGCGCTCGCCCCGACTCTAGAAAAACATTTAGGGCGTGAAACAATTCAAAAAATTATCACTGAAAATATCAAAAAACAGTCCAAGTCCGCGGAAATTGTTATTGAAGTATCTGCAGATAATCTATTGTCCATTAACGATGCAATCGGTGACATATGGGCAGATGATGAAGATGCGCCTAAATATAAAATTATTGAAAATAGCGAGCTAGATCAGGGCGCTTGTAACATTCAATGGCAAGATGGTGGGGTTATTAGAAACCCTGAAAGAACAGCTGAAATGATTAAAACCGAGATTGAAACACTGTTAAATAACCTATCAAGCGATGAAAAATCCCTTAATGACGCTGAAAATACTCAAGAAACTAAGGAAAAGGTAAACTCAACCATTACTGATGGTGAAAATAATGGTATAAAGAATCAAGAGATTAATTTATCTGACGATAAACTTGATAAAACGCCGTTAGAGAATACCGCTGAGCTAGACAATACCAAAGATTAAAAACGGAGACGAAGATGAGTGACGATATCAAAGATGATGAAAACAAAAATGTGAATTACAACGAAATTCATACGGATCCATCTGCCGAACCAGAAGAAAAAGACTGGGAAATTGGCGAAGCCATGGCAAATGACGTTACAGCAATCTACGATATTCCTGTTCAAATTTCAGCTGTTCTTGGTCGCTCAAGCATGCAGGTCAGCCAGTTACTGAAACTTGGTCGTGGTGCGGTTGTTGAATTAGACCGTAAAGTTGGTGAAGCCATCGATATTTACGTTAATAACCGTTTAGTAGCGCGTGGTGAGGTTGTTGTTGTTGAAGACAAACTTGGCGTGACAATGACTGAAATTGTTAAATCGGACAAAAGCTAAACATGGCAGACGCTAATAATAGTACTAGCAGTTCAGGGAGTGCTTCCATTCAAATTGTGAAGCCTAAAATCTCACCTGACATGACGACTATTTTTGGCATCATTTTAACCTTTGGTTTAATTGCTACGGCGATTATGATTGGAAAGAGTAACGCAAACTTTTTCAATGTCCCTTCATTCTTAATCGTGATTTTAGGAACATTGACCGTTACGAGTATTTCTTATTCTTGGGAAGAATTAGTCGGTGCGCGTAAAGTCATTGCTAACACCTTATTTAGAAAACGCTTAAAGCCTTCCGCCGTTGCGATACAACTGATGAACATTGCATCGTTAGCAAAAACAAAGGGACTGCTTTCTCTTGCTAAATTAGAGTCAGAGTTTAGAAAAGACCCTAACCTTCACACTGCCGTTCAAATGGTGACTGATGGTTACACCCCCGAAGATATAGACCGCATTTTATCACAAGATTTAGACGCCCTTGTTGAACGTCACAGACGCTCTGCGAGCATATTACGTCGCGCCTCTGAGATTTCCCCTGCTATGGGATTGATTGGTACATTAATTGGGCTGGTTCAAATGTTAGCTGACTTACAAAACCCTGAAACAATTGGTCCTTCAATGGCAGTAGCTCTGCTTACAACATTTTATGGTGCTATTTTGGGAACAGCTGTTCTTGCGCCAATGGCGGCAAAGCTTGAGCGTAATTCAAATGATGAAACAATGATCCGTACGTTAACATTGATGACAATGTCTTCCATCGCACGTCAGGATAATCCACGTCATTTAGAAATGCTGTTAAACAGTGAGCTACCCCCTTCACAAAGAATAAGTTATTTTGATTAAGTGCATGTCATGCACATCAACACAAAAGGAACGAGTATAAAATGCGTTTAATGATCGTAGGACAATTAGAAGGCTACATTAGTGCCGCAGGTAAAATAGCCCTGCAACGTGGTGCAAAGGTAATTCACTGCGAAGATATCGAAGAAGCCGTTGGCGCATTGCGTAATGGTAAAGGCGCAGATGTTGTGATGTGCGACATCAAACAAAAAATTGCAAAGCTTATTGAAAATTTAGAAGCAGAGCGCATCTGTGTTCCTGTCGTGGCTTGCGGTATTGGCACAGACCCTAGAGACGCTGTGAAAGCTATTCAGGCTGGCGCAAAAGAGTACATCCCGCTTCCACCAGATGCAGAATTAATCGCGGCTGTTTTAGAGGCTGTGACAGAGGAAAACAACACGATGATTGCAAGCGACCCTGCGATGCAATCGGTATTAAAGCTTGCTGATAAAATTGCACCAAGTGATGCAACAATCTTAATTACTGGTGAATCTGGTACTGGTAAAGAAGTCATGTCCAGCTACATCCACCGCAAATCAAAGCGTAAAGAGGCACCGTTCATTGCGGTAAACTGTGCGGCTATCCCTGAAAACTTGCTTGAGTCTGAACTGTTCGGTCACGAAAAAGGCTCTTTCACAGGCGCTACAGGACGTCGTATTGGTAAGTTTGAAGAAGCTAATAATGGAACGCTTCTGCTCGATGAGGTCACAGAAATGGACCCAGCGTTGCAGTCAAAATTACTGCGCGCTATTCAAGAAAAAGAAATTACCCGTATTGGTAATAACTCCCCCGTTAAAGTAAATGTTCGCATTGTTGCGACATCAAACAGAAACTTGGAAGAGGCTGTTCAAAAAGGTGAGTTTAGAGAAGATTTATACTTCCGATTAAACGTTGTAAATATTGCTTTACCTGCGTTACGTCAACGTCCTGCTGATATTTTAGCACTGTCGCAATTCTTTGCTGACAAGTACGCGGAAGCCAATGGGATTGATAAAAAGAAGATATCAAAACCTGCTCAAGAAAAATTAGAAGCCTATGGCTGGCGCGGAAATATCCGTGAACTTGAAAACACATTGCACCGCGCAATTTTAATGTCAGCGGAAGATGAATTGGAAGCGGATGCTATCCACTTACAGGATAGTGCTTTCACTCAAAGCTCCTCAACTGGTGAAAACATTCAATCTGATAGCAGTGTTGATGCGAATGCCAATATTACAAACATTGGCGGTGTTGAAGGGTTAATTGGTAAAACAATTTCCGAAGTTGAACGTGATATGATCGTGAACACAGTTGATCATTGCTTAGGAAACCGTACACATGCGGCGAAAATTCTTGGTATTTCCATCAGAACGCTAAGAAATAAGCTAAATCAATATAAAGATGACGGCGAAGATATCTCCGAAGCTAGTTAAATCTAGCTATAACGCCCTTCCCAAACGCGCTTACATCAATTACAATAGGTTAACTTGTTTCTAACGAGATAGATTTCTATGTCCGACGCTCCAAATTCAAACTATACAACAGGATTAGCCCACGCTCGTGGCGCTGCCAGAGGATTGTTGCGTGGAGATATTGTGCTAGCGCTTGGTATTATTACCATTCTAGTCTTTATGCTAATTCCAATTCCTTCGTGGATGCTGGATATGGGGCTGGCGATATCAATTTTGTTCTCCGTCTTCATCATGATGCTAGTGCTTTCAATTCAAAAACCATTAGAGTTTTCAACTTTCCCGACAGTACTGTTGATAGCAACATCACTGCGATTAGGCTTAAACGTCGCTTCAACACGCCTTATTTTAGGTGAAGGGCATGAAGGAGGCAGTTCAGCAGGTCACGTGATTGAAGCCTTTGGTGGTTTGATTATTCAAGGGAACTTTGTCGTTGGTGGTATTGTTTTTGCCATCCTCGTGATTGTGAACTTTGTTGTTATTACCAAAGGTTCTGGACGTATCGCCGAAGTAGCCGCGCGTTTTACTTTGGATGCTATGCCGGGTAAGCAAATGGCTATCGACTCTGATTTATCTTCTGGCTTATTGACCGAGGAAGAAGCCAAAGCAAAGCGTAAAGAATTAGAACAAGAAAGTAATTTCTTTGGTTCTATGGATGGTGCGGCGAAGTTCGTTCGTGGTGATGCTATTGCTGGCTTACTAGTTGTATTCATCAACATCATCGGCGGTATTATCATCGGTACAACCCAACAAGGGTTGAACATGCAAGAAGCGGCGGCAACGTATACGCTTCTTACTATTGGTGATGGTCTTGTCAGCCAAATCCCCGCCTTAATTATCTCTATTGCTTCTGGTCTGCTTGTATCAAAAGCAGGCGTGGAAGGAACAGCTGACCAAGCCCTTCTAGCCCAGTTCACAAAACACCCTAAAGCGATTGCGATGAGCGCCGGTTTAATGTTTGTTCTGAGTTTAGTGCCAGTAATTCCCTTCCCGCCATTTGCATTTTTGGGCTTAGTATTTGGTGCAATATCATATTTCTCATGGCGTAAGAATGAAGAAAAATCTGACGCAGAACAACTACAGCTGGAACAAGCGCAAGGCACAATTAGTGCAGATGGTCAGGCACAACCAGCCGAAGAGCCTATCTCAAAAGCCTTGGCAATCGACATTATCCGTCTGGAACTTGGTTATGGGTGCCTACCGCTTGTGCAAGGTGATGGCACGAACAAAGTTACAGACCAGATTAAAGGTTTGCGCCGTCAATTGGCGGAAGACATGGGCTATGTTCTTCCTGCTGTTCGTATCCAAGATAATTTACAATTACCTGCGAATACGTATGTCGTTCGCATCAAAGAAATTGAAGCTGGTCGTGGCGATGTCCGCCCGGGCATGCTGATGTGTATGGACCCAACGGGCGCTGCAATTACGCTACCAGGTGAAAGCACAACAGAGCCAACATTCGGACTACCAGCCATGTGGATTGATGAGCAATACCGTGAAGAAGCACACTTCAAAGGCTATACGGTTGTTGATGCACCGACGGTTATCACAACGCATATTACTGAGATTATTAAAGACAATATGTCTGACTTACTATCTTATGCAGAGACGCAAAAACTTCTTGATGAATTGCCACCTGAATATCAGAAATTGGTTGGCGATACGATTCCAACGCAACTTACTGTTGGTGGCCTGCAACGTATACTACAGAACCTTGTGTCCGAACGTGTTTCTATTCGTGACTTGCCGACTATCCTTGAAGGTATTGCCGAGGCAGCAGCCTACACCAAAAACATTGGTCACATCACAGAACATGTTCGCTCACGCTTAGCACGTCAAATTTGTGACCAGAACACAAACGTTAATGGATTTGTACCACTCGTCACACTCTCCCCTGAATGGGAGCAAGCATTTAATGAATCATTAGTAGGTGCAGAAGACCAAGAACGTCAATTGGCGATGGCGCCAACACAGCTTCAAGAGTTTATTAGTGATACACGCCAAGTATACGATAAGTTCGCCCAAGAAGGTGAAAGCCCAGTAATGCTGACGTCACCGAATATTCGCCCCTATGTGAGATCTGTGATTGAGCGTTTCCGCCCACAGACAACAATCATGTCACAAAATGAAATACACCCTAAGGCGAAGATTAAAACGCTGGGCCAGGTTTAATATCACCAGATAGACTGCAGCCTAATTGTTGGAAATCAATAGTTGTGTCTGTAAGCTCTTGTTGATACTCAAGCACATAATCAAATGCCAAACCAAGCTGAACTTTATCTTCACTTGTAAGGCGCTCATCACTTAACTGCGCCTCAAAGCTTTCTTCGAAGAATGGACGAACACCCATAGTTATCTGAGCGTCAGTTAATTCACATGGCGTTGTATTATTTTTTTCTGCCATTGATAGCAACATGAAAGCGCTAGTGACGTTAGAGTCTTGGATAGCTAAAAGAGTTTCATCAATACTTTGTTCTTCAGTAATATAACTACCGTCTTCATTACGTAGATGTGGATTTTCTAATTCAACGTCTAATTCTTCTAACATTGCCCCTAGCTCTAGTATGTCCCTAGCTAGCTCCCTAATCGCCTCATCGCCAGCATATTGTGGATCTGCTTCTGCCAATGCCTTCAGCGCATCATCTAATACATTTCCATTTTGCTCTTCTAGAGCTATTAATTCTGGATTATTTAGGCTTTCTTGCATTTGTTCAAATGTCATATTGCCTGTGGTTGATTGAACGTCTGTATCCAAAGCTGGTTCTTTTTTAGGATTACTTGCACATGCCCCTAAAATTAGAGGTAAAGCTATCGTTCCGACGAAGGTTGCTAGTGCGCTAAATTTCATGACATTTTTCCTTAATTAAACAATTTGAACGTAACATACAGTCAC
>JAMASZ010000365.1 GCA_023301585.1 Alphaproteobacteria bacterium
AGGCATAGCATCTGCTACTAATGATATAAGCAGTACTATTGATTTCAGAGTAAGTCCTAATCCGACTTCTGGTCAAATTTCTGTTTATCTGCCTGATGCAAATGATTATGCTGATGCAGTGTTGACATTAACTAATGTGACAGGACAACAGATTTTTACTCCACAAAATGCAAACGCAGTTCAGCGTATGGATTTATCCAATTTACCGACTGGTGTTTATGTTTTGACTGTGCAAAGTTCTGAATTTACGGTATCACATAAAGTAGTTTTGCAAGGGAAATAGACTTAATAGATTACTGATTTAGAGCAAAGAGTTTGGCTGAACTCTTTGCTCTACTTTATTAGATTTCTTACTTTAATAGAATTCAGAAGAGTGTTTTATAAAGGTAAGAAATCAATTTAAAACAGAAACACATGGATAGCCTAACACAAGCCGCCCTCGGCGCAGCAGTAGGAGAAGCCGTACTCGGAAAAAAAATAGGGCGTAGTGGTACAATTCTTGGTGTAATTGGCGGTACAATTCCCGACTTGGATGTCTTTCTAACCTTCTTCTATAATGAATTAGAAAAGATAAGTGTACATCGTGGATACAGTCATTCTATCCTTTTTTGTCTCTTAGGAGCATTCCTTTTTGCGTGGCTCTTGACTAAGATTAAGTGGACAAAAGACGTTTCTTATCGGCGACTTTGGTTGTTTAGTTTTCTGGCATTCTTCACCCATGTTTTGATTGATGCTTTCACTTCTTATGGGACACAATTATTTTTACCTTTTACTGATTGGCGCGTGAGCTTTGATAGCATTAGTATCATTGACCCTGTCTATACTGTGCCATTGATTATTGGTGTGTTGTGCAGTATTCTTCTTTTCAAAAAGGAAGATAAAAAGCGACCTTTTCCAAATAATATTGGTCTTATAGTCAGTTCGCTATATTTACTTTTTACTTTAGCGAATAAGCAACACATCGAGCAGGTATTTGCCGATAGTTTAGAACAGAACAAAATGCCTTATTTTCACCTGTTGACGGTACCCGTATCTATTGGGAATCTGACTTGGTATGGCGTCGCTAAAGATGCGGAACAATTACACATCGGCAAATATTCTATCTTAAACAAAGAACCGATTAGCTTTGAATCTTTTCCTGTAAATGAGCATCTACTGGATGGGATTGACCCTAAATTAGCGGATAGAATGCGGTGGTTTTCCCAAGGCTATTATGTTGCTGCGGAACAAGATGGCAAGATTCGTTTGTACAATATGCAATGTGATATGCAGGGTATTCGGCATTTTGGAGAATACAAAGCTCCGACGGCTTTTTACTTTGAAATAACACCGAAAGAGGACGGGACTTATAATTTGGCGACGGGGATGCATCCGAGGGAGTAATTTTATTTCAATGTAGTCATTAACTTGTGCGAAGAAACATCATAAAAAATTAATTATTAAATGATTTATTATTAAATTTGATTTTTTGCACGAGATAAATAATATGAAAGAAAATTGGACAGAGGAAATAAAAAGAGTCAAGATTTCAATTTCTCAATCTCTTGAAGGAGGTTTTTTTTTACTTGAAGAATATTTGGTTAAAGCGAAAGACTCTAATCATTTAGATACTTTTTTACAGATTAAAGGAAGACATAATAGTTTAATTCAGAAAAAATTAAAAGGTATTATTTCAGATGAGTATCTGACAATAGAAGAGAATAAAATTTCTAATGATTTATTAATTTTTGTAAGTGGATTGAGTTATGATATCAACAAAAAAACTGATAATAGGGAACAGACTTGGTTAGAAAAGGAATTAGTAGGACATACTGCTATTGCTGAGTATGTATATTCAGAAACTAAATACACAATCGAATTCTATGAGGTGATAAAACTTATAGAAGATGAAGAAAGTCTCTTGTTTGAAATATTGTGGGTTGTTGCAGATAGTGAAGAAAGAGGAAGAAGACCTAAAAGGAATATTGAATTAACTAAAATATGCTTCTCCTTAATTGAAAATATTAGCTGTAAGAAAACAGATAGCCTACCTGAGGATAAATATGGTAATTCAATTGACAGATATCCTTCTAAATTGGAATCTACTGAATTAAGGATATCGTATGTTAATGGTCAAGTAGCCGATAAGAAAAAGGAATTTATATTGATATTCAACTCTAATAAGCAAGCTCAAAACGTGTTTAAATACATTGAAGAAAGACGAAAACTTTAATCTGTAAAAATTAATAAAATGGAACATCCTACTAAGATAACAACTATTGGAAAAGGCGAAAAAGAACATGAATTTTGGTTTAGGCTGGATTCTAACCGAGATGAGATTTCTTATCTTGTTTATCTAAACGAAAAGGCTATCGGTAATATATTTTTCTGCTATAGGATTAAATTAAAAAGAAATATAAGACCGCATTTATGGGTAAATGACATGATAGATAATAATGGAAATAGCGCTTTTTCAGGAACAGGCCTTCCTGAAGCATTGATTGAAGATGCAAGTACTCGTTTTAGAATACCAGTTTATTCAAGTAATAGGACTGCCAAGACCAATGAACATCTAACAGAGCAATCTGATAAGGTTTGGAGGAGATTAGTGAAAGTGAAAAAAGCGAAGTATGATGAAAAAATGGACAGGTATATATTTAAGTATCCTAATGAAAATGTTTGATTGCAATAAAATTATATACAAGACTCCTTAAATTCCATAAATCAAACTCCGTTCCTGTTTGTTATTATAGAAACAAAAAATAATGACACACAAGTACCAAATATCAGGAATGTCTTGCATGGGCTGTCAAAACAGCGTTGAAGCCGCTGTCAAAGCCCTCCCAGAAGTCACGAATATCACGACTAATCTCAAAGAAGGAGAAGTCACAATCGATATGACCTCCCACATTTCTCCCGAAAAACTACAGCAGACATTGACCGCAGCAGGTTTACATTATATCGTAGAAATGCCGCACACGCAGCATGGACATAAAATGCACAGTCATTCTGAAAAGCCGAAACAATCAGCTCCTGGTAATGGCGTTTACTATTGCCCGATGCATTGTGAAGGTGAAAAGACTTACGATAAACCAAGAGATTGTCCTGTTTGCGGAATGGACTTAGTCGAACAACCTAAGTTAGTAAAGAGTAGCCAATATACTTGTCCGATGCACCCCGAAATCATTCGCGATAAGCCAGGTGATTGTCCGATATGTGGAATGGATTTAGTGCCGATGCAACCAGAAGAAAGCGGAGAAGACAAGACTTACAAAGAGTTGCGCCGCAAGATGATTATAGCGACTATTTTCGCGCTGCCATTGTTTCTGATTTCTATGTCAGAAATGATTCCAAACAATCCATTGTATGAGCTAATGCCGCAGTACAATTGGAACTGGGTTCAGTTCTTTTTGTCCTTACCTGTTGTCTTTTACGCTTGTTGGATGTTTTTTGTAAGAGCTTGGAAATCTATTGTTTCGCTCAATTTAAATATGTTTACGCTCATCGGTATAGGTACTGGGGTAGCGTGGGTTTTCAGTGTCTTTGCCTTATTATTTCCTGATATATTTCCCGAAGAGTTTAAATCAGAGACGGGAACTGTACACGCTTATTTTGAAGCAGCTGCGGTTGTTTTGACTTTGGTATTATTGGGACAGTTATTGGAAGCAAAAGCACACGCACAGACAGGAAGTGCCGTCAGAGAATTACTTAAATTAGCACCTACAGATGCTGTTTTGGTGACTCCCGATGGCAAAGACAAAATCATCAGCGTACATGATATTGAAAAAGGAAATTTACTCCGCGTTAAGCCTGGTGACAAAATTCCTGTGGATGGAATTATCACAGAAGGCGGCGGAAGTATAGATGAATCTATGATAACGGGTGAACCAATTCCTGTTGACAAAAAAGCTGGTGATGCAGTCAGTTCTGGTACGATAAACGGCACAAAATCTTTTGTGATGCGCGCCGAAAAAGTGGGTTCAGATACTTTACTTTCTCAGATTATTGAAATGGTCAATACTGCGAGTCGTTCGCGTGCGCCCATTCAAAAATTAGCAGATAAGGTTGCCAAATACTTTGTACCAACGGTACTTTTAATTTCTGTAATTACCTTTTTTGTTTGGTATCTCGTTGGTCCTGCGCCCGCTTTGGTTTATGCTTTTGTCAATGCGATTGCGGTATTGATTATCGCGTGTCCGTGTGCTTTAGGATTGGCAACGCCAATGTCAGTCATGGTTGGAGTAGGGAAGGGGGCAAAGAATGGTGTTTTGATAAAGAATGCAGAGGCTTTGGAGAAAATGAATAAAATCGATGTGCTGATTACTGATAAAACAGGAACAGTAACAGAGGGCAAACCTTCTGTAGAAAAAGTATTTTCTTTTGGCGAAAAATCTGAAAATGATTTACTAAAATTCATTGCTTCTTTAAATCAATATAGCGAACACCCTCTGGCACAAGCCATGATAAAGTTTGCAGAGAAACAAAGTGTAGAACTCACTGCGGTCAAGGATTTCGACTCAGTATCAGGCAAGGGAGTAAAAGGTACAATCAACGGATATCTAATTGCTTTGGGCAATAAAAAGATGATGCAAGAAGTCAATACGCAAGTGTCAGATGCACAGGAAAGTAAAGTCATCGAAGAGCAGAAACAAGGTAAAACAGTATCTTATATAAGTATCGATGGACGGACAGTAGGCTACGTTAGCATCTCAGATGCGATTAAAAAGAGTAGCGCCAAAGCCATTTCTGACTTACAGAAAAAAGGAATTGAAGTTATTATGTTGACAGGAGACAATGCTAATACAGCTAAGTCTGTCGCGCAAACCTTAGGATTAACGGACTACAAGGCTGACTGTTTGCCAGAGGATAAACTTAACTATATCAAGAACTTACAAAGTCAGGGTAAATCTGTTGCTATGGCGGGTGACGGTATCAATGATGCACCTGCATTGGCGCAGTCTGATGTAGGTATTGCGATGGGTACAGGTACAGATGTCGCGATAGAAAGCGCAGAGATTACATTAGTCAAAGGCGACCTTTCGGGTATTGTCAAAGCATATAATTTGAGTCATGCGACAATGAAAAATATTAAGCAAAATCTGTTCTTTGCTTTTATTTATAACGTTTTAGGCGTGCCTATTGCAGCGGGTGTTTTGTTTCCGTTCTTTGGTTTGTTGCTGTCGCCGATGATTGCGGCACTGGCTATGAGTTTTAGTTCTGTTTCGGTTATTGCTAATAGTTTGCGGCTGCGGAGTGTGGACTTGTAGTTGTAAAATCTCTCTTTATGAAAGTAAAAATGATAAAGACCTCGTTTTTTTATAAATTTGTCACTTATTATCTGTAATTCAGTACATTGTAAAGAAAAAAATATGCAGGTCAAAGAGATTAAAATAGAAAACTACAAAGGTATTGTTGATGCGGATGTCGCATTTGATGATAAAATGAATGTTTTTGTTGGAAATAATGGCGCAGGTAAGACAACATTATTACAAGCGATTGATATTTGTGTGATTCACCTATTGAGCTATTTTGGTCGTACTAAAAAGCTAAAGGAATTATCGCTTAGTGATGTGAATTATGGGAATAAAAAATTGAGGATATCTGGAGCAATTGTCGGTGATTTTTTTCCAGCAGATTCTTTGTCTGTTGCTGTTTTTTTTCCACAAGACTACTCTTCAAGAGAGGAAAGAGAAGAGCAAGATTACCTCTTAGAAGGCTATTCAAACGCACTTAGCGGAATACAGGCCGAGTACAACCCGCTATACAATATTCCTATTTATAAAACTTACTCTGCAAAAAGACAAATTTCATTTTTAGACCGCAGTAAACAAAACAAAGAAGAGTATAAATTTTTATCAAGAGAGGAGAAGTTATGGAATAATTCTAACTACGGTCGTACTGATTTTTCTGAATTTTCACAATGGTTTATTGCAGAAGAAAACAACGAACTCAGACAGCAAAGAGACGCAGAGGATTTTAAACTAAAAAATCCTAACTTGGAAGGAGTTAGGCAGACTATAAACGAGGCTTTTAAAATACTGAGCGACAAGGACTATCAAATAAAATCTTCGGAAGTAAAAAAGGGAATTGCGGAGGATAGTACCGTAGAAATCGTTCTGGAGGATAATCAGACCAAGCAACGTGAGTTATTAGGAAGCAAGTCTGATGGAGAAAAAACTATTATTGCTTTTGTATCAGATATAGCTTACAATTTGACAATCGCAAATAAAAATGCAAAAGAGAAGAATTTCTTAGAAGGTGAAGGCATTGTCCTCATTGATGAAATCGAAGCACATCTACATCCGAAATGGCAGCGTGAAATCATCCCTTTACTAACTAAGCTATTCCCCAACATTCAATTTTTCATCACGACTCACTCACCACAAGTTGTTGCATCTGTCAGTAGCGAAAGCGTTTTTATTTGTGAAAATTTTAAGTTTGAAAAAACTCATACCAAATCAAAAGGAACAGATACAAACACTTTGTTAAAATTCGTTTTCGGAGCGGACGAACGCCCCAAGAAGTACACGGAATTGAGTGATAAATTCGGTGATTTGGTAGATAAAGAAGCAAGTCTTGACGCATTGCAAAATATTATTAATAAAGTGAAAGAATTGGAGGCAGAAGACCCTGCAACTGACATCAATCCCTTGAGTCAAGAACTGCAATTTCGCTTATCTGCTTACAAATTTGATATGGAACATGAGATTGATTAAAAAGGGATTTGAACCTAAACAACTTGAAGAGCATAAAGCTAAAGAGCACTCTTTCTATACTAATTTGGATAAACCTCCTTTTTTGAAAGAATTGATAGCAGAACAATTCGGAGTTTGTGCATATTGTCAACAAAATTTAAAGAAGAAAAAACCAACAATTGAGCACCATTGTGAATACAGCATATGTGATGGTACGAATGGAACAACTGACAGACGTTTAGATTACTTCAATCTAATGGCTGTCTGTGAAGGTAAAGGAGGGAATAAAGAAGTTCACTGTGATACAATGAAGAGTGAAAAAGCTAACAACCCTACTAAAAATGGGTTACCGATGAATGTAAATCCTACAGACTCTGCACACACGAATAATATTCGATATAATTCTAACGGTAATATTTCATCCCGAAATAGTGTTCATAACAGAGAGATGAACGATATATTGAATCTCAATACAAAGTATTTAAAGAGTATGAGGCAGAAAAAGTGGGCAATGATTTTTAAAAATAGTAAAGCAAAAACAGAAAAACTAACTAAGCGTAAAATGATTTCTTTAATTGAAAAAGATTTAAGTAAAGAAAAGAATGGTCTGTTCAGTAACCACTTTCCCGGTATGTCAGAATACATGAAAGCAAGATTTTGCAAATAAATACTCAAAAAGGGTGAGAGACGCAAGTCCCTCACCCTTTTTACATCAGATAAATATATATCTTAAAACGGAGAACTAAACTCCTCATTAACCAACATCTCCTCATCCGTCAAAGTCTTCAAGAAATTCACAAGGTCAACCTTGTCTTCAGCAGTCAAGAAAAGTCCCGTCTCACGCGTATTTTCTATCGCAGGGTCAACTGAAGAAGAAGAACGAATTCCTTCATTATAATGGTCAACAACTTCTTCTAAAGTTTGGAAACGACCGTCGTGCATATACGGCGGAGTAATTGCTACATTACGTAAAGAAGTTACTTTAAATTTAGCACGGTCAGCAGCATCTTCAGTTACGGTCATACGTCCGTCGTCTTCCATTTCTGCATCCGTATCCAAACCATTATTCATGTATTCATCGTTTTCGAAGTTTGCTCCACCGTGACAGTGCTGACAATCTGCGCCCGAAAATTCAGGAAAAAACGGATTATATTCTGTGGTAAATAATTGTCTACCGCGTTCCTCACTTTCTGTCAATTCAACTTCTCCAGTTAATGACTTGTCGTATTTACTGCTATAAGAAGTAATCGTAAACATAAATGCTTCCATAGCTAATGCCATGCGGTCATCTGTAATCGCATCATCACCAAAAGCACGAATAAATTGGTCGGTATAGTCCTTTTTAGCTTTTAGCTTTGTGACTACATTTTCCAAAGTTTCATCCATTTCTAATTCATCTTGTATCGGCAAAACTGATTGGTCGCGCAATAAATGAGCGCGTCCATCCCAAAAGAATTCATTGTCGTTCCATGCCATATTGACGACAGACATAGCTTGACGCTTACCTGGTAATTCTTGAACACCAATAGAAAATCGTGTCGTATCTGAAAACGCGTGTTCTTGACGGTGACAGTCTGCACAGGCTTGAGAGCCGTCCTTAGATAAATCTGTTTCGTAAAATAACATTCTACCCAACTGTACTTTGGCTTGTGTCAATGCATTATCTGCTGGCAAATTAGGCTCAGGAAGTGCGCCGTATTTCAGCTCATAAGGTGTTTCATCCAACACAACTGGTTCTACAACAGGTGGTGGTATAACTTCATCTTTACAAGAGAAGATAAGAAGAGTCATCGAGCAAAGAAGTAAGAAGTGTATATTTTTCATTAGATTATTTTTAAAACTATTTTACTCTGAAAAAAGAGGATTTGAAATAAATGTTTTATCTGTCAGACTGTGCAAAAATGCTACTAAGTCAGTTTTTTCTTGCATCGTTAGTAATAACGGTCGTAATTTATCGGAACGATTAGGATGTAATTTTCCGCCTGAATTATAGTGCTCTATAACTTCCTCTAACGACTGCATATGTCCGTCATGCATGTAAGGAGCTGTGACTGATATGTTACGCAAAGAAGGAACTTTGAAAACAGCCTTATCAGCTTCATCCCCGGTTAATCTATACCTCCCTTCGTCTGCATACATCTCGTATAGTCCGTTATTTTGAAAGGAATAGTCCGTAAAATTAAATCCGCTGTGACATTCCGAGCAATTTACCTTTTCAGAAAAGAACAAATCCATGCCTCGTCGCTCTTGAACAGTCAAAGCCTGATTGTCATATTGAAACTGATATTGGTCATACCGACTATTGCCACTTATTAAACTTCGCTCAAAGCAAGAAAGTGAGCGCGTTATTACAAAAGCGTCAGGTTCTCGACCGTAAGTCTTTTGAGCTTGCTCGACATAACTCGGTATTTGTTTTAATCTTTCCGCAATGAGTACGATGTTAAAATCAAACTCATTGTGTTCTTGTATTGGTACTAAAACCTGCATCTCTAATGTCGGAATACCACCTTCACGAGTAAAATAAGGATGATAGGCTAAGTTTGCCAAAGGAGAAGAATTTCGTGTTCCGATACGTTCCTCTACACCAAAACTAAATTCTTTGTCATCGCTAAATCCTAAGGCAGGGCTGTGACAAGAAGCACAACTAATACTACTGTCGGCGGATAAAACGGGGTCAAAAAATAATTCTTTCCCAAAAGCCCAACGTTCGTATGTAAATTCGTTTCCCTCCGGATGTTCTATTTCAGGAAACCCTTCTGGTATTTCCATAAGGCGTGGAAATCGGGGAGCTTCCTCCTCAATTTCCACATCTTTTTGACATCCGAACAGTAAAACTACTGACGTTAGGATAAGTATAATTCGCATTTTTATTGCGCTACAATTTTCTGATAAGCTACAGTCTGTCCGTTTTGTAAAACGCGTAAGAAGTAAAACCCTTTCGCATCTAACTGCATCACAGTTGTATTGTTACTACTCACTGTTTTTGAATTGACTAAAGAGCCGTCTACACGGAATAATTGTAAATTCACAGCTTCTGAATTAACTGTTTCTACAGAGATTTGAATTTCTTGATTAGCAGTAGGATTTGGGAATACTTCTAATTTGCTGATTGCAGTATAATCCGTAACATCTGAGACATCACTACTTGTTTGAGAGAATACGTGGTCTTTCATGTTCTCTAAAGCAGTTTTTGCCGCCCCTGTTTCACCATGAGAAATTACACCGCTACTCACATTAACGTCCTCAATTACGCGTGTATAATCTGCATCTAATTCGATTAATATTCCTTCAGTTGTTGTAGTAGGAGTAACAACTTTACGTGTTTCAAAATAATTATTATCTCCTAAACCGTGCAATTGGAACTCTTGGTTCAAACTTGCACCACCTTTACCTTCCATAGCGATAAAACGGTAGCCCGCTGCCCAGCCCCAGTGCATAGAAGGAAACTGTGGAGATAGAGGATTACTTGAAGAATAACCAGATGGGTCTGAATGATTTGGGTCTTCATCTACTCCAATGTGGAAACGAATTTCGGTAATATTATCTATATCAAAACTACCTAAATCTAATACAGTCTCTTCGTTAGCGCGTACGAGGAAGTACAAATCTGATATTTCTGTGGAAGTATCATCGTGAAGCAAAGTAAAACCTGACATGTAATACTCTAAACGGTCAACATTAAATTCATTGTTCATGTTATTTGCCGCTTCAGTATTAAAAGCAAAGTCAGCATCGCCGAGTTTGTGATTAATCTTCAAGGTCACATTATTTTGCCCAATTAAAATGCTTGTTGAGAATAAAAAGAGCATCAATAAAAATGAAGGTAAAAGTTTTTTCATTACAGTATTTTTAATTTAAAAAATTCGTTTTAGTGTTTAGTTGAGCTGTTTAATTGACAGCAAACTAACCAATCTTGATTATTGGTTTCCAAAAATACTTTATTTGAACTATATTGTGGTCGTAAGGTTGTCCAAAAAAATAATATTGTAAGATAGTCATATAATTATGTAAGTCTTTTTTCTAAATCAGTTGTTTTCACAAGATGGGGCTTAGAATATTACATCTTCTCATAGCTACCTTGGTTTTTATATCAACCATTGGAGTTACCATTAATCGACACTACTGTCAAAAACAGTTGCGCTCAACGGGTTTGTGGTGGATGCCTAAAAGCTGTCATGAAACTACTGATGCAAACTCTAAACTTCCTTCTTGTCCTTTTCATGCTAAGAAATCTGGTGACGAGAAACGGAAGTGTTGTAGTGAGGAGTCTGATTATGTGAAGTCTGAAATTAACCAAGATGTCATATCTAATGATTTCTCTCTGAGTCCGCCAATTCCTGATTTTATTTTTTCTTCTTTCGTAGTTGAGATACATGTATCCGCCTTTACCAAGGTAGATTATGATATTTTTTGCTTTCATCCACCTCCCGATAGGGTCTCTCGACAAATCCTTTATCAGAGCTTTCTAATATAAAAGCGCTTTCTTTTAATTTTCCTCTCCGCGTCGGTGTACATGGTAGAGGCTATTGTTTTTTGTCACAAACGAAAAAAGAAAGTCTTATGAATAAGCATATCATTCATATTAAGAATATGGTCTGTCCGAGATGTGTTACTACGGTAAAGAATATTGCTGAAGAGTTGGAGATGCAGCCGATAGAAACGAAATTGGGCTATGTAGAAACCGCTGTGGGTGCTACTTTTAGTCAACTCGCAGAGTTCAAGCAAAGATTGGAAGCAGTAGGCTTTGAATTGCTGACGGAGAGACACAGCCAAGTGGCAGAAGACATAAAACTTGCGGTTATCAGGCATTTTTATGGAGAATCGAGAAAGCCTAATTATCTCAATTTTTCAGATTGGTTGTCAAAGGAAGTTAACGTTAGTTACAGTCATCTGTCTTCCGTTTTCTCTGAACAAACGGGCGTGACTATTGAGCATTATATCATTGCTCAAAGGATAGAACGCGCAAAGGAATTACTGTCTTATGGTACGAAATCCATGTCGCAAATATCTGATGAATTAGAGTATCGAAGTCCGCAACATTTCTCGGGACAATTTAAGCAAGTGACGGGAATGTCGCCTTCGGAATATAAAAAAGGGGGAAGTGAAAATCGACGAGGGGTTGATGATGTTTCTTAGGTTGATTATCAAACGACCTTCTTTTCAGTAGAGAAAAGTTAACTTTGTAAAAAACGATTATGAAGAATATATTTCTTTTGACTTGCCTTGTTTTTGTTGTGCTTTCTTGTCACAAATCAGCCCAAGTTCCTGCTAAGGAAATAGAAACTCCTGATTTTGTAACAGAAATTTCTTACACCGTAAGCTATTCCGCAACGGGAGAAACGGTCGAAGTCAGTTCATCCGATATTCATGTTTATCTACACGATACACCATATCCTGTAATAAATAATGAAAATGAAAGGGATATCTCCTTCGGTATTTATCATGCTGTTCCTGCGGGAATTGAAGTAATCAAGAGTATGTTGCTATTTCACGAACGTCAATTTACAGAACGACGATAGAAATAGAAGCAGTGATACTTCGTTATCAAGAACTTCAAGCACAAGGTTTAAAAGAACAGGCTGCCGCACAAAAAGAATACATAGAGGTTGTATTAGGAGCAGACGAGACCTGGCTTGACCGGATGTTGTTAGTGTGTCAAGAATTGAGTAGTGGCTACCTTTTTTTGAACAGCCAAGCGAGAAAAGAGGCATTGA
>JAMASZ010000366.1 GCA_023301585.1 Alphaproteobacteria bacterium
CCGACAGATTTAATATTTAAGACAGGTAAGCAGGCACAATGTGTTCAGCAAGATACAGGTCCGCTTGTTCAAGCAAACACGATTACGACCAATACGTTAACGTATGACTTATGGGGTGATAGTGATTATTTATACGTCGCAGAAAACTGGCAAGGGCTTAGGGTTTATCAACATAATCAAAATCAATTTACACGCCTTGATACTTTTGATACGCCAGGGTCAGCGCAAGGGGTTTGGGCTGATGATAATTATATTTATGTAGCTGATGATTTTCCAACAGAGGTACAAGCCTATAGTTTTGATGGAACATCTCTAGCATTAGAGGGGGCTATTGCTACGACAGGTAACCCAAAGGGAGTTTGGGGAGACGGTACGTACATATATGTTGCCACGGATTGGAATGGCATTAAGGCGTACACATTTGACGGAACAAATTTCACTTTAGAAGGATCATATGACACGACAGGTAATGCCCATAGAATTTGGGGTGATGGTACGTACATATATGTTGCCGACCGTGGTGCAGGTGTACAAGCCTTGAGTTTCGATGGGACGACGTTTACGTTTGAAGGATCATATGACACACCTGACACGGCGAATGATGTATGGGGTGATGGTACGTACATATACGTTGCTGATTATACGACAGGCGTAATTGCCCTAAGCTTTGATGGAACAACGTTTAACCTGCTCGATACCTATGATACGCCAGACCAAGCACACCAAGTTTGGGGGAATGAAGATTTCGTCTTTGTTGCGAATGGCACAAGCGGTATTTACGCGTTACGATTTGATGGTATAGATTTCTATCTTGTAGATAATTTTGATACTCCAACTGATGCTATCAGTGTTTGGAGCGATGATGGCTATGTCTATGTGGGGGATACCAACGCTATTACTTCTTTTTCTGGTTTTGGATGTTCAAGTTTCCAAAATGAAATGCGCCTAAGCACTGACGGGAAATTTAGCATTAACAAAACAGACGCCGAAGCGAAATTACATTCTGGGGGTCGTATACGTTCCGATGAAGGAATTATGATTGGCAATGACACAATCTGTTCTGCTTCCGTAGATATTGGTGTTTTACGTTATGTGGGAACACCAGCAGAACCGTTTGAGGTTTGTGATGGTAGCGCATGGCAAGGATTAAGCACTTACACTTCTGCTGTTGTAGAAACTGATACTGCAAATTGTTCACCAATGTCATTTAACTTACTTAATATTGAAGGGGCGACGTTAAACACCATTATTGAAACCAATAAAATTATTGTTGGCGGACTGAAAGAGCCTTGTGATTTAACGGTGGCATCGGATTCATCGAGCATGACCATAAACAAAAATGGTAGTGATGTCGGCGGTACAATTGTATCGGTTGATAATGGGGATGTTGTTTATTTAAGAGTGAGATCAAGCAATATACAAAACGCAGAAGTGAGATCAATTGTTTCAATTGGAGATAAAACAGATGAGATGACGTTAACGAGTACGTGTACGGTTGACTTAACGGAAGAAGACACACATACATCAGCAAACATAGATGGCGCACGGGAAGTTTTAATCAAAGGTGATTTGGCTTTTGTTACCGGAGTTGAATCAGATAGTTTTACGTCTTTTGATATATCGGACCCAACGAATATTACAGAGTTAGATAGTATTAGTTCAGCAAATTTAGACAAACCATATTATGGGGTAATTAATGGTAATTATGCATATGTAACGTCCTACGTGGACAGCCCCGCTGTTGCTAACATCGTGGTGGTGGATATATCTGACCCAACAAACATGGTTGAAGTAGACACACTGGTCGATACTGATTTATCAAATGTTTATAATCTTGAAGTAAAAGATAACTATCTTTTTGCATCTGGGTATAATAGGGACAGTTTTGTGTCTATCGATATTTCTGACCCAACTAATATCTCAATAGAAGATAAATTAATTGATGCAGTTGATTTAGCCTGGGCAACTTTATTTGAGATTAAAGGCAATCATGCGTTTATTGGAACGTGGAACACCAATAAATTTACGTCAGTAGACATATCTGACCCAACAAACTTAAGTGTATCGGATTCTATTATACCAGGCACTGCAGGAGCGGGCGGGCAACCACATGCTGTTGCGATTAGAGGGCATTATGCTTTTGTGACGAATCGAATAGTAGACGGCTTAACGGCGGTGGATATCTCCGACCCAAGTAATATGGTGGAAGTGGGCAGTGTTACATCAGTTAATTTTGCTGATACGACTAATATTGAAATTGCCGGTAAGTATGCTTATTTGACGTCTAGAGATACAGATTCTATTACCGTTTTTGATATATCAGACCCAGCGAATATGGTCGAGGTTGATAATCTAGCTTCTTTAAGTTGGGATAGTCCGCGCGCGCTAAAATTTAAAGACGGGTACCTATTTGTTGCTGGCGCAGACGCTACCTCATTAACATCTGTTAAAATCAATTGTTATAGAGACAGAACGGATAAATAAGAAAGAGAACGATGAGATTATTTAAACATCATAGACGACCAAGAATATCTGAAAAAGGGAATATCTTTTTCATGTTGTTTGCCGCCGTTGGTGTTGTTGGCGCATTGGGTATTGGCTCAACGACCGTTCTTAAAGGTCCTGTTAGTACGATGGTAAAGACCAACCAAATTACTGTGATAGAAAATCGGGCTGAACTTGGATTAAAATTAATCGTCAATAATGTCATTACCTCAGGGACACCAGATTGTGATTCTGATGGAACAATAGAAGCGCTGGAATGGCGTGATGCAACGGGTGCAGAACCAGCGGTGATTTCCGGTGGAGGATATATTCCCGATACTATTTCTGCCAAGACCAAGGACCCATGGGGTCGTTTGATGGGGTATTGTGTTTGGGATAATGGGTCGGCTATTGATGATGCGACCTGTGGTGGGGCTACGCAAAAACGCCTTCAGGGTATTCCGCCTGCTGTGTTAAGCGAGGAGCCATATATTGCGGTTATATCCGCAGGTCCTGACCAAAATTTTCAAACAAGCTGTCAAGATTTTGTAGATGTAGCGCCTGCGGATAATGTGCCAGATAATCCGCTTATTAACCGTATTACTGGTAGTGATGATATTGTCTTTTCTTACAGTTACAACGAAATGAAAGCGGCGATGGGTGATAACTTTATCTTTACTGCCGATACGACAAACACAGATGACGCGATAGCAACCGACCAAGGATTAGAACTTAGTCAAAATGTACAAATTGATACGTTATTAGATTTAGATAAACTGGGTGGTATCCTAACCTTGCCAGATATATCGGGCGCTAGTTGTGACGCAGGCACGCAAGGGCAATTATTTCGTGATATGGCATCAAGTCCACCAGTGGTGATGATTTGTAACAACAATGTGTTTGAGGTTGTTGGTGGTTCTAGCGCGCCAACGGTTAATAATTGTACTGGAAAAACCACGGGGATATGTATTGGGTTTGATCCTGAACTAGCCAATTGTGAAGTGAATAACGGTGGCCCATTAAATTTAATCGACACGTTTGATACCCCAGGCAGGGGACAATCAGTGTGGGGCGATGGTACCTATGTTTATGTGGCAGATGATGGAAGTGGTGTTAGAGCCTATACCTTTGATGGGGCAACTCTCACTGAAGTGGCTAGTTTTAACACGCCAGACAGAGCTAACGATGTAACGGGTGATGGTACATATATATATGTTGCAGATTTTGATAGTGGTATTCGTGCTTATACGTTTGATGGTACCACATTCACAGAAGTTGGAAGTTTTGACACATCAGGAAGCGCACGCGCTATACATGTAGGGAATGATTACTTATATGTTGCCGATGCTGCTGACGGTATAAAAGCCTATACGTTCGATGGCACAACCTTCACTGAAGAAGGTGTTTTTGACACGCCAAATGAGGCATATCAAATTTGGGAAGGTGATAGTTATATATACATGGTTGATAACTTCAGTGGACTTCGTGCTTATACATTTGATGGCACGACATTCACTGAGGTGGGAGTCTTTGATACAGACGGTAATGGAATTGGAATTTGGGGTGACGATGATTACATATATGTAGGTGATTGGCTTGATGGTTTAAAAGCCTACACATTTAATGGTACAGCTTTCACTGAAATTGCGAATATAACAACAGCAGATAGAGTTGCTTCTGTATGGGGCGATGGCACATATATTTATGCAAGCGGTTGGACAGGTGGAGCACATGTGTTTTCTTTTGATGGCGCTTCCTTCACTGAAATTGATAATTTTATACCAACTAGCAATGTTCAAGATGTTTGGAGTGATGGTAGTTATACTTATGTTGCTAATGACGTAAATGGCGTACATGCCTTATCTGGTTTTGAGTGTACATCGATTTCAGGCAAACCGCAGGTTGATACGAAGATAGATCGGAACTTTAAAGTTTATGGTTGGGGGTTAAATGATAATTCTCAATTGGGAGATACGTCTTATGGGTTGGTCAACCAAGAATCGCCTGTTGAAATTGACACGCTGTCAGACTTTAAAGAAATTGCGGTATCAGGAGAGAATGCCTGCGGATTGAAATATGATGGTAGCGCGTGGTGTTGGGGATTTGGAGCAAGTGGTAGGCTCGGTAATGGGCAGGATAGTGATGAATTAGAGCCTGTGCGTGTTTTAAACATATCTGATTTTAAACAGATCACTGTTGGTAATAGCTTTTCTTGTGGTGTTCGTCAAAATGGTGAAGCGTGGTGTTGGGGAAGTAATTCTGCAGGACAGTTAGGAAATGATAATATAGCGGTAAATTCTAATGTTCCTGTTCGTGTTTCTAACATTAGTGATTTTGAAAAAATTGAGTCTGGACAATCGATTACATGCGGTGTTCGCAAAAATGGTGAAGCGTGGTGTTGGGGTAGTGATGTATACGGTAAATTAGGAAATGGTGATATCTTAACGACCACTCAAGCTGCTCCATCAAAGGTTCGGAATATCTCTAACATAGTTGATATTGCCGTGCCTTTATTTTCACAAGGTGCTGTTTGTGCAGTTAGTCAAAAAGGCGAAGTATGGTGTTGGGGACCTGACCATTTAGGGCAATTAGGGAATGGTCCGACGTTGACAGCGGACCAATCGACTCCAACAAAAGTAAAAAATATTTCTAATATTATTCAAGTTGATACCGGTGGTCATAGCGTTTGCGCATTAGAGCAAAATGGAACCGTATGGTGTTGGGGAGATAATGCTAACGGTAGATTAGGTGCTGGACCATCAGTGACAACAAATCAAGACACACCGGTTGAGGTTGTTACATATAAAGACTTTGTTAAAATATCAACTGGGTCTGCATCTACATGCGGCTTGCGCGCCAGCGGTGAAATTTGGTGCTGGGGCATTGATACAGATGGTCGTTTAGGAAATGGTGTTGGGGTAACAGCCGCTCAAAACGCGCCTTATAAAATTGATAGTAGTTTGAAATTTACAGATATATTTCCAATACAACGAGCAACATTTTTTGCGCGTCATAAAGCGTTAAAAGATGGTAATGAAGACGTGCCAGAAGCGCCGTATATTATTCAACAATCACATGATGCAGGCGAGAGCGTTGGGTCGCATGGCTTGGCGATTACACGCAATAGCTTAACCGTTGGGGAGTCTGCGGGAATTGCACTTACGGTTGATGAAGATAGTGCTGGGGCTGACCCAGCATCAGTTAGAATTCAATCTTCGTTAACGGGCTTCGCTAATAATTATGATTTTAGTATTCATACAGGCGGTCCAAATAGATTACGTATGAATTACAGGGGTGACGTCGCAATAGGGTCACCAGGCGGTAGCCAATTTACAAATATACAGGTTGGATCGCATAATGGTGCTTGGGACACTGCTAATTTATTTAAGGACGGGCTTTTGGTTACCAATAGTAGTGTAGCTGTTTTAAACCCATCATTTTTTGGTGTTAATGAGCAGACTGGTGATACGACCATTTTATCAGGTAAAGAATTGCTTATTCAACATAGTGATAATACGGGGGCGACAATAACCCCTGTCGCAACGTTTTTAAGTGATAGTGGTAGTCAGTTTTTTGGTAATGTTTTAGTCAAAGATAACACAGGGAGCTTTACTCTTAATGCCTATACAGACACTGCAGGTGAACATGCCGCTTATAACTTTTTACGTTATGGAGGTGATGCAACATCGCCTGCGGCGGTTAGTGCAAATAATTATCTAGGGTCAGTAAGGTTTTTTGGATACGATGGCACACTTGCAAACAAAGGCGCTAATATTCATGCCTCCTCAACTTTTGGAGCAACTTCAGGTAATTTACGAACTCACCTTTCGTTAGGAACACACCCTACAGTTACTACATTACCAGTTTTAGAACATAGATTGAGAATCACTTTTGAGGGGAAGGTTGGATTCGGAGTTCACCCACCTAAATCAATCCTACATATTGGTGGTCGTGGAGCAGTTGACGAGGGAGTTAAATTTAGCAATGACACAACATGCGCCAGTGCCGCGAATGATGAAGGTACGATAAGATTTACTGGCACTGCGTGGGAATATTGTGATGGGTCACAATGGTTGCCGATGATACCAGAATCATCAACGTTAAATTGTACTGATGATGCTACTTTTGTTGATTTATCATTAGGGAATAGTAAAACTTGTGGGGTTATGTCTGACGGTCAAGTGATGTGTGTGGGTGATAATGCTTATGGTATTTTGGCGAATGGTGATGCGTTAGATCCACAACCAGACTTTATTCCAATTTCACGCCATATTATTAATGACGCGAAAACAGTATCAACGGCATGGGATCATACTTGTATTTTAAAAGAAGATGGTACGCCAAAATGCTGGGGCTTAAATTGGGCGGGTCAAGTCGGTAACGGTACATTAACAACAACACCGTATCCAACACAAATAGCCACGACAGAGAAGTTTAAAAGTATAGATACTAATGCTGTACATAGTTGTGGTGTAACTCAAAGTGGTAAAGTGATGTGTTGGGGTAGAAATGACCTCGATCCTACTTTAGGAAATGGCGTTTTAGGAAATGGCGCTGGTTTTGGTACACAGCCGACACCTGAATATGTTTATGGGATTGATAATGCGACGCATGTTTCAACTGGTTTTTTTACAAACTGTGCGGTACTGGAAGATCAAACGGTTAAATGTTGGGGTGAAAATACATCTGGGCAGGTTGGTAATGGAACAGTATCGGCGGTAGAAAAAATACCAGTGCAAGTCACAGGGCTAAGTGATGTTGTTACTGTAGATGTAGGGGGGCATAATAGTTCACCTGATACTACGGCATGTGCGGTTAAGACAGATGGTACAATATGGTGTTGGGGTGATAATGCTAGCGGGCAATTAGGAAATGGTAACACCGGAACAGACTCTTCCGTGCCCGTGCAGGTATCAAGTATGGCAGATGCAGTTGATGTTCAACTTGGTGGTATCAGTTTTGCTTGTGCCTTACGTGAGACAGGGCAAGTCGAGTGCTGGGGTAGTGGAGATTTTAACGTACAAGGAGATGGCGGCAGTTCTGGTAGTAATACGCCGGGCTTAGTGTCTAATATTTCAACAGCGGTGAAGATAGATGCAGGGTTCAAGCATGCTTGTGCCATTTTACAAGATGGTTCTATGCAGTGTTGGGGACAGGGACATAAATATCAATTAGGTAATCAAGCTCTAACGTATCAGAGTGTCCCTGATGAGGTGACGAACCCTCTGTCCTGTAAGTCAGACAAGTATGCTTTTGTGACGTCTAAGGAATATGATGGAAATTTAGGAGGGCTCGAAGGTGCTGACGCAATTTGTCAGGCGCATGCGGAGCAGGGTAGACTGCCCGGAACATATAAAGCATGGTTGTCTGATGACACAGAAAGCCCGAGTACGAGGTTTAACCAGATTGAGGATTCATATCGCTTTTTTCAATTAGACAATGACACCATGAGTGGTGGTTGGAACGGCATTACAGACGGAACTCTTGGTGCGGCATTACATATTGATGAACTTGGAAATAACCGTGGCGCTGAGTTTGCGTGGAGTAATACAAAAATTGATGGCACAATAGATAATGTAGCTAATCATTGTAACAATTGGCGTAGTAATAATGCGGCGTTAAATGCAACGGTTGGGCGAACATCTTTGGGGGATGCAAATTGGACAAGCGCTTCTACAGAAACATGTGATACTCAAACCAATATGCGTCTTTATTGCTTTCAACAGTAATTATTATTTATTCCACAGAGGGTCTTTTAGTTCTTCTAACAACTTTGCGTGATCTGCCAGTTCATTATCATTGGCTTTGAAATCGCGCGGTTCTCTAAATTGCTTGCTCGATGCGCTTTCTTCTGCGGCAGCCTTCGCAACACCATCAGCGGATTTTTTATCCAATTCCATTTCTAAACCGCGCTGGCGACCGCCCAAAAGCTCCATATACACTTCGGCGAGTAATTCAGAATCGAGTAAGGCGCCGTGAAGCGTACGGTTTGAATTATCAATTTTAAAACGACGGCATAATGCGTCCAAATTCGCAGGAGAGCCTGGAAATTTTTTACGCGCAATTAACAGCGTATCGATAATGCGTCTTTTATCAATTGAAGGAAAGCCAAACATCTTAAGTTCAGCATTGATAAATTTCATATCAAATTCTGCATTATGAATGACGAGTTTTGAGTCGTTACCGATGAAGTCTAAAAAATCACCGACGATTTCGCCAAAGGTAGGCTCGTCTTTCAAGCGCTCTGTTGTAAGTCCGTGAACAGCCACAACCTCGGCGGGCACATCACGCTCAGGGTTGATATATTGATGGTAGGTCCGTCCTGTCGGAATGTGGTTTTCAAGCTCTATGCAGCCAATCTCAACCATTCTATCCCCTTTTACAGGGTCCATACCGGTGGTTTCTGTATCGAGGACAATCTCAATCATTTGATTACTTTATCTAACCATGTGTTAAAGAATTTAGTTGTTTGAGCAATCAATAAATCACCACGCTCTTTTGTTTCAGCGCGTAATTCAGGTATGTTTATACCATTCTTTTTTAATTCCGCACTGCTATAGACGCAGGAAAATTCTACGTTATCGATGGTCATCTCCGGATGAAACTGTAATGCCAATACATTTTTACCAATACCATAGGCTTGGTTTTGATATTGTTCAGAAGAGGCAAGTAATTCTGCTTCGTTAGGTAAATCGAATGTATCGCCATGCCATTGCATTATTTTAGTGAGGCTTTTATCCAAAAATTTTATTGTTCTATCTTTGCTCTGTGCATTTAATTCAATTTCATGCCAACCAATTTCTTTACCGTTATCACCAGGGTAGACTTCTTGTCCCATTGCTTTGGCAATCATTTGTGCGCCTAAGCAGATACCGAGTGTTGGCTTGTCTGCAATCACACGTTCTTTAAGATAAGCGATTTCATTATTAAGGTATGGGAACACATCAGCTTGATAAACGCCCATGGAACCCCCCATGAAAATTGCTAGGTCATGCTCAAGCGGGTTGATATCTGGCAATTTATCATGCCAGCCAAGGGCAAATTCAATATCGAATCCACGTTCTTCTAACACGGATCTAAAGCTACCTAAATCCCCTTCATGCTTGTGACAAACAACTAACGCCTTCATTTTGTGATATCCATTATAATATGTTTAAGTTGCCTATAAGTATACGCCAAACCAAGCCCAGTAGGTACAATAAAATCAGCACGCGCGCATTTTTCTGCGCTAGGCATTTGGCTGTGCAGAATAGCCTGGAATTTCTTTTTGGTCATATTGGCGCGCGACAGAACCCGTCTGCGTTGAATATGATCTGGGGCGAATACGCAGATGGTATAATCACAGCGCTGCTCAGCACCTGTTTCAAAAAGAAGGGGGATATCAAGAACAACAAATTTCTTACCTAATTTTTTCTGATCACGAATAAATTTTAATTGTGATGCTTTTACAACTGGGTGAATTATATTTTCTAATTCTTGTTTTTTTGCATTATCATTAAAAACAATTTCACCAAGAACATCACGTTTAATCAGATGTTTCTTTTTATCCCAAGCTTTAGGAAATGTTAGTGCCACTTCTTCGAATGCTGCACCGTAGGGTTTTAGGCTGTCGCGGGAAATTTTATCAGAATCATGAACCGCGCCGCCCATTCTTGCTAGCATGGCAGCGGCGGTACTTTTACCCATACCGATTGAACCTGTAATCCCAATAACAATCATAATTATTTATGCCCTTTAAGAACTAAGCCTTCAAGTTCAGGCGTTACGTTTGGCATTGTGCCTGTCCAATGTTGAAATGCTGGTCGGGCTTGATGTAGGAGCATGCCAATACCTGTTACAATAGGGTGACCTTTGGTTTTAGCGGTGTTTAATAAATCCGTCATAAGCGGGGCGTAGACGATATCGGTGACTATTGCTTGTGTGGGCAGGGTGTCTAGGGGCATATCAAGTGCGCTTGCACCCTCCATACCTAAAGAGGTTGTATTGATAAGTAAATCAATGTTGTTAAGTTTTGATGTGCGCTCTTCCCAATCAACTACAGTGATTTTATCGGGTAACATGTTTTGTAAACCTTGCGCACGTGATTGAGTACGGTTAGAGATGAAAATATGTTTTACATCTTCATTTAGTAACCCATAAATAATTCCACGCGCTGCACCACCCGCGCCAATAATAAAAATATTTTTATCTTTAAAATTAAACTTGGTGTTAGACATCTTTATATTTTGTTTTATGTTTTCAATGAAACCAAAATAATCTGTGTTATCACCAAGGATTTTATTATCCTTAATAACGAGCGTGTTAACCGCGCCAATAGTTTTTGCGGCAGGTGTTATTTCATTACATAGAGACATCACATTTTCTTTGTGGGGGACGGTTATGTTGAAACCGTTATAGCCTTCGGAGATTAAATTTGAGATTTTGCTGGTTAAATCATCAGGGGCTATATCGATTGCCTCGTACGTACCGTCTATACCGTACGTGTTGAGCCAGTAATTGTGAATAAACGGGCTTTTGCTGTGGGCGATAGGGTGCCCAATAACTGCTAATTTCAAAGGTTTCATGCGAGTACACCTTCTTTTTCAAGGAAAGTGAGTAAGGGAAGTAAGGGCATCCCTAGGATAGTGAAGTAGTCGCCTTCTATTTTGTCGAATAGTTGTATGCCGATGCTTTCAAGCGCGTAGCAACCAACGCAATTATAGATATCATCACCTGCACGTTCGAGGTAGTTGTCAATTTTTTCTTCGGTTAAATCTTTAAGGCTCAATTGCGCTTGAGAAAAACTACTCCATATAATTTTATTATTTTTTGTAACACAAACCGCGGAGGTTAGTTGATGTGTTTTACTAGAAAGTTCTAAAAGTTTTTCTTTTGCTTCGTTTTTATTTTTTGCTTTGGAATATAATTTATTGTTTAACGATAATATTTGGTCGCTACCAATAATATAATTATCTTTTTTTTCTTTAGAAACTTTTAGAGATTTTTCTTCTGCCAATTTATTTGCGATATCTTCAACATTTTTATTGTTCGATACCATCTCGGATAGGATTTTTTCTTCGTCAATATCTGCAGGAATTACATCAAATGAAACACCCGCATTGCGCAACATTTCTTGACGCGCCTTGCTTCCAGAAGCCAATATGACAGTGGGGTTAGCCATTTTCTTCGGCTTTCTTCAGTTTGCCTTTATGTTTCTGCAATAAGACAATTATTTCAGCAGTGGTCTCCTCAACGGAGCGTCTGGTAACGTCAATGACAGGCCATTTATTTTTTGAAAATAAACGGCGTGCATTCTTTATTTCTTCTTCAATTTTTTCAATTTCTAAATATTCATTACCTTCGTAATCTTTTTTATTGTCTTCAGCATTCAAACGCGAACGACGTAAATTTTCTAAACGCTTTGCGGATTCTGTTAAGCCTACAAAAAGTGGTTTCTCTAAACCAAGTAATTTTTCAGGAAAAGGAACGCCCGGTACAAGGGGAATGTTTGCAGCCCTAATCCCGCGACGCGCTAAGAAGATACAAGTAGGTGTTTTTGACGTTCTAGAGACACCTACTAAAATTACATCGGCTTCGTTTAGACCGTCTAAATGTTGCCCGTCATCGAAACTGAGGGCGAAGTCCACGGCGTCCATGCGCTTGAAGTAAGCTTCATCAAGGGCGTGCTGTAGTCCTGGAACGCCTTTGCTTGGTAGCCCTAAGTAAGAAGACATGCTTCTGAGGATAGGGTCCAGAATTGGCATACAGGGGACGTCTAAGTCCGCGCAGACATCTTGTAGTTTATGGCGTAGTTTGCGGTCAACGAGGGTAAACAGCACAGGACCGGGGTGTTTGCGAATATCTTCAATGGCACGGTCAAGCTGGGCTTCGGAGCGTATCATAGGCCAGAAGCGCTCTTCGCTTTCGATGCCATCAAATTGCGATAGCGCCGCACGGGCAAGCCCAATCAGGGTCGTACCTGTGGCATCAGACACAAGGTAGATTCTAAATTCTCTAATCGGCTTTTTAACTTTTGGTGGATTCATCTAGTTATTCTTCATTTCTTTAAAACTAACGCTGTTTCATAATAACAGCGTGGTTATGAATTACCATTAAAACTAGATAATATTACTAATCTGTTGGAAAAATTTTGTTCGCAAGCGATGTGTCGCGGAATGGAACGCCATCAACCTCAATCACCTTGTTATCATAGACGATTTGAAATAAATGCGCTTGGTTGATTGGGTCACCTAATCCTGCAAAGAACGGGTCGCGAGAAACAGTGTTTCCTAACCCTTTAAGATAAACCGTTTTATCAGGAAGCGTTGATAAATTTTCAAAGTCTTTGGCAGCTGATTGTTTTGTTCCTAATTCACGACCTTCTTCAAATATCAAGAAATCAAGGTGTTCTAAGATTGCGTGATCAAGAGAGTCAATGCGGTCCATGCTTGCGTACCATTGTCGGAAAACATGGGCGTGTACCATGCCGTTATAAAGCGCGGTTGGGTAGCGTTCTAGGATATTCACCAATACTTGCGCCATATCGCTTTCGTCTTCGCTTAGGATATGTCTCCATGTGTCGTGGTAGCCTGCACTGCGTAAGTCCCAGCCAATAATGATTGCGATTGAATCATTATCTGCGGCGCGTGCGCGTTCCAACATAACGATAGATTCAGGATTGTAGTTATTTTCGATGTCAGCCCATTGACGTTCATGCCAGATGTCACGTAACGCTTTTGAGATTGTGTAGATAATAGTTGAGCGGAAAAATACAGAAGTACCCAATGCTTGAACATCAAGACCGTGGTCATTTACCTCTAAGATTTTATTTTTACCGTCAAGGTAGTACTCACCATTTTCAAGTGTTGTAAGTTGGAACACCCAACCTTGTTTTTCTGCTTCTGCAACCAATGAAAAACCAATAGGGCTTTCGCTGATTAATGCGCACGCCCAGTCAAATACTTCGTAATCTGTTTCGAAGATGAAAGGGTAGGCATCTAAATTTTGGAATTTTTTAGTTTTTAAAACTCCCTTAACAGAAATTTCGAAGAAGTCATTTTCATTATCAGCCAAATCATATTCTGTTGAGAGCATGTCGCTGTAATGGCTCAGGGTCGAATTTTCGCTTAAGTTAAAATCACTTTCACTCTTACGAGATTTGGTCAGATGTGAAAAGCGGCTAGGACGCATATCAATGAAACTTTCTTCGTTCTCTAAAACTTCTGGGTTTTCATCAAGATGAAACACCTTCGATGGTTTGGTGGCTATCTGCCCCAAATGCGATATGGATAACGTTTTCTCCACTGGATTCTGGGCGCTCATTGGCGTTTGTTTCATTGCTCGTGTCCTCGGTCTTATTTTTATGATTTATCGTCTGATCGATGCCAGACTTGTTGATAAACTCATGAGGTTGCAATTCTTGTTCCGCTTCTTGGAAAGAGCGCTCAAACTTGATAAACCATAGGAAATTAGCGTTAGAGCGGTCCCTTGCTTCAGTGAAAACACTGTCGTGCAGGATAGTATTTGTATGCGGCGCTAGGTAATTACTGCCGAAAGGTTGTGCCCCTAATGCATATATCAAATCTATGGAAATACGCTCGGAGATTTCCTTGCTGTTAAAGGTGTAGCTTGCTGACTCTGAAATCATTGTTTGAATGATTTTCTTGTCTTGGTAGTCACAACGCTCTGATAAGAACCATGTTTCAAAAACAGCAGCTGTTGCCTTACCGTTATTTAAGGTTCTGAAATCTGCTAAGGCTTCTCTTGCAAGTGCACGCCCTAAATCTGCTAGGGGTGAATTTTCAATACGTGCCCAGTATTCTTTTTTGTTTTGTAATTGTAATTCCCATGCTGTGCGTATCATCGACGCATCTAAATCAGCGAGTTGAGCACGGTTAATTAAAATTGCGTGATCTGGGTGGAATGACAAAGGATTCTTTGCAGCTAAATTTGAATCTTGCCAGTGACGACGTAATTCTTGCGACGCAGAAAGTACTTGGTCAATTAAATTTAAATCACCACGGATAAAAATTGTTTTTGCTTTTTTATCGTAAGAGGCTGTTTCAACTTGTTGGCTAATTGTAAGGTCTACGTCCTTGCTGTTCGCGTAATCTAATAGAGCTTGCGCGTAGCGACTGTGTGATAGAACGTTCTTGATTTCTGCGATTGCACAATCGGCATCAATTTCTGCAGTATTTGTTGAAAAGTTATCTTCGAATTGTTGTTCGATTAAATCAGTTGGGTCAACGAAGTTTGCGGATAGGGTATCGTATTGAAGCATTTTGTTTTGAAGGGCGGCGATTTCACCGTCTAGCTCTGCGAACTCATCTAACATTGCTTCTTCTTCGAAAACACATTCTTCATCTGCGTAAAAGAATGGCTGATCACTGAGCATTGTGCATTGAACTGGTTGATGTTCGTTTAGGCTATAAGCCATGCGAACGGAACCTTGATAGTTTCTTTTGCTGATTTCAGTGTTTTTATTTTCGATTTCTTTATCCATGACCCTAAACTTTTCGTTTTTATAATTTTGGTTTCAAGCGCCAACCCCTTATTAGCGCCTATATATTCATTATGGGCGGATAAAGATTAACGAATTACTACCAAAAAGGGATAAAGCGCATTTTTTTTAAATTAAATTTCTTGAATGTTAACAGGGGGTTAAAATATAGATGATTTAGTTTCCATATGATTAATAGTTGTTAGGATAAGCGGTAAATTTGGCTATTTTTTTAGATTTAATTAGGAATCTATTTAAGGCTTTCCATTTCAGCATTTGCGGTTAAAATGGCGCGCACAACAGAGATTTAAGCGCATAAGCGCCATATATATAAGATTGAGGGTAAAATGAAGTTTCCAGAACTAGATACGAATGTTGATTTAGAAGGTATTTCCAAGAAATGCTTAGAATTGTGGGAAGAAACGGGCATTCACAAGTTTAATTTGGAGTCTGGTAAAGAAGTCTTCTCTATTGATACGCCGCCTCCATATGTATCAGCGTCCCATCTGCACGTAGGACACGCGATGTCTTATACGCAAGCGGAAATTATCGTGCGTTATCAACGTATGCTGGGTAAGGAAGTATTCTATCCGATGGGCTTTGATGACAATGGCTTGCCGACTGAGCGCCATGTTGAGCAAGTTCACAATATTAAAGATAAATCACAGATTACACGTAGCGAGTTTAGAAAGCTTTGTGTGCAAGAAACACAAGCAGGCGCGGTGACTTACGAGAAGTTATGGCGTGAGCTAGGGATTTCTGTTGATTGGAATTTAAAATACTCGACGATTGATGAGCGTTGCCAACGCGTCGGGCAGTTATCATTTTTAGACTTATATAAGAAAGAAAAATTATACCGTGCTGAAGAGCCTGTTCTTTGGGATACAAAATTCCAAACAGCATTAGCTCAGGCTGACCTTGAAACGATTGCGCGTAAAGGGAAATTGTTTGATATTGAATTTAAATCAGAGCTGGGTGATGCGTTGGTAATTTCAACGACGCGTCCCGAATTAATCCCTGGTTGTGTTGGGTTGTTCTTTAATCCTGAAGATGAGCGTTATGCGCACTTAAAAGGTAAGAAAGCGATTATCCCTATCTTTGGTCAGGAAGTCCCTATCATGACGTCCGACAAAGTAGAGAAAGAATTTGGAACTGGCTTGATGATGGTCTGTACCTTCGGGGACAGCGAAGATGTTGAGAAGTGGAAAGACAATAATTTAGACACACGTATCTGCATTGGCGCGGATGGTAAAATGACCGAACTTGCGGGTGAATACCAAGGTTTGGTTGTTGTTGAGGCACGTTCGAAGATTGTTAAAGACCTCAAGGCGCAAGATTTAATTAAGGCAGAAAAGACAGTCGACCAGAATGTATCCGTTGGTGAGCGGTCTGAACAGCCAGTTGAATTTAACATGGCACCGCAGTGGTTTGTGAAGGTTCTTGATAACAAGGAACAATTTAGAAAACGTGCGGAAGAGCTTAATTGGCATCCAGCACACATGAAGGTTCGTTTGATGAACTGGATTGAGGGTCTTAAATATGACTGGAATGTATCGCGTCAGCGTTATTACGGCGTGCCTGTGCCGATTTGGTATGTGCAAAATAGCGAAGGCGAGGTTGTTGATACAATTGTTGCTGATGAAGCAGACTTGCCAGTTGATCCAATGGAAGATAAGCCTCCGAAATGGGCGCAGGATAAATATCCTGACCATGAGTTTGTTGGTGAGACCGATGTGTTAGATACTTGGTTTACGTCATCTGTTAGTCCGTTGATTAATGCAGACTGGAAATCACTGGACGAAGACTTAACGGTGAGTGGAATTTACCCGATGAATTTACGCGTACAAGCGCATGAAATTATTCGTACGTGGTTATTCTACACGATGATTAAATCTGATTACCACAGTGATTCATTACCGTGGAGTGACGCGATGATTTCTGGTTGGGGGTTGAATGAACAGGGAAAGAAAATTTCTAAACGTTCATTAGAGAAAGAAACTGACGCGACTGGATTTAATCGTTTTAATCCTGACAATTTGATTGCGAAATACGGTTCGGACGCAGTGCGTTATTGGGC
>JAMASZ010000367.1 GCA_023301585.1 Alphaproteobacteria bacterium
TACAGCAACGCTATTTGCATCTTCAACATGAACACCGTCTTCGCCAGCGTTACCGATTGTGTTGTTGGTTACTTCATGGTTATCACCACGAAGGATGCTGATACCATTTGCGCCTGCATCTTGTACATCATTGTAGCTTACTTCTGTTGCTTCAGAATCTTCTACCAAGATACCGTTGTCACCAGCTGCATCTACGTTGTTTAAGAACATGCCAATATCATCTGTGAAACGAGCATAGATGCCTTCATCACCTGCATTGTTGATTTCGTTCCCCCATAGAACAACATCTTCTGAACGCTCAACATGGATACCGTCATCATTCGCATCATCAATCACGTTATCACGTGCTTGCGAGCCACCTGCGTTATACATGTAGATACCATCATTACCTGCGTTGGTTAACGTATTATTCTCGACTTTAGACAATCCTGAGCGTACCAGTTCAATCGCATTCATCGCAGAGTTATCAATTGTGTTATAGGACACTTCTGTAGACATTGAATCTTCTAATAGAACACCGTTATCGCCAGCGTTGTTAATTTCATTTAAGAACACGCCCATATTTTCGGCAAAGCGACCGTAGATACCTTGGTCAGTCGCGTCATTGATTTCGTTACCCCATAGAACAACATCTTCAGAGCGTTCTACATGGATACCGTCATCGCCTGGAGCGTTAATCACATTATCACGAGCTTGTGAACCGCCTGATGCATACATGTAGATACCATCATTACCGGCATTGTTGATTAGGTTACCTGTTACTTTCGCAAGTTCAGAACGAACCAAGTCAACACCGTTATCTAGTGGTGCATCAATAATATTGTTTGAAACAGTTACGCGAAGTGCATCAACAACCTCAACACCATCATCAGCGCCAGCGGCAATTCTGAAACCATCAATAGTCACATCATCCGCAGTTACTAAAAAGCCAGGAGAGTTTGGTGCGATAATTGATTCTGCACCACGGCTAGAATCATTACCAGCAAGACCAGCATTCGCACCGGCTAAGACTAAATTTTTAACATTGGCATTAACCACGCCCCATGTTCCTGCGCCCACTGAAACTGTATTTGTTCCAGTTCCTGTATTTGAAATTGCATCAATCGCATTTTGAATTGTTCCGGCTCCCGGTGTTAATATTGGCGCACCAGCGACTATATTAATTGGTAAAATTTTGCCGTAGAAAAAGTAATCAAAGAATTCTTTATTTTGTTGAAGAGCGATGTTTCCCTCACCTGATGTACGAACGCTGTCTTTTTCACCTGTGAAAGACCCACCATTTTCAAGCGTGATATCTCCACCGTTAGAAGCAATAGAGCCTGTACCAAGGTTAATATTACCTGCAGTCATCAAGTTAACATCACCAGCACCAGTCGCATTAACACCGCCGCCTTGACCAAGGTTGATATCGCCATCTGCAACAAGGTTAAAGGCATTATCCGAAGACCAATCAATGATAGAAGCTAATGTAATATCATCAGCAGAAATAGGGCGTAATATTTCGACAACTTGAGGTGCGTCATTAATTAGAACACTACCACCAGTAGTTAATCTACCCTTAATATTTGTTGGGTTATTGTCACTGCCTATAGCAACCAAGTTTCCACCACCAATATTTACTGTCTGGTTTTGACCAATATCGAAGTCTCCGTTAACAATAGCTCTGCCCGAAACTATTGATGGACGACGCATATTCGCCAGTAACGTCATATCACCAGCAGCTAGCTGACCTTCGATTAGAAGCGCTAAAGGATTTCCAATTGTTGTTAAGTTTGTGTCCAGTAACCATTCGCGAGTCGCAAGAATAGATGTTCTGTTCCCAAACAACGTTGAAGGCGCCGAAGTTTCAATAACGCCTGTACCAGCCAGACCTTGAGCACTTAAAACAGAATTAATTGTTAACTTCTCATCAGCAATGACTGAGATGTCACCAGCTTCACCGCCCGCTACTGCATCAGCAAGGACTTCGGCTGTAGATGTTAGAGCAATCTTTTTACCTGTAATTTTAACAGAGCCTGCATTTTTACCAGATTTACCAGAGGCATTTAATTTTCCTTTTACCGAAACATTACCGTTTGTGCCTGCTGATAAAACAATTTTTCCACCCTTAACAGTCGCAGAACCCACATCGATAATGCCATTCATGTTAATGACGCTTTCAACAGCATCTTTAGCAGTTTGTGCTGAAATCTGAACAATCCCGCCTTCTGCATTAATTGTGCCTGAATTATTAATAAGACTATTACTTAAATTGCTGTCAACAGCGATAGAAACAAGATCATCACCATAAAGATCAAGAGTTACTTTTTCTCCAGAAGCTAGCGCAACTTTACCCATCTTAGCGTTAATAACGCCATTATTTCTTACAGATGGCGCAACAAACGCAGCAACACCAGCCTCTGAAACAGTTATTGTTCCATTATTCGTAATGGCTGAGTTAGCACCAAAATTTTTAACTTCAAACTTACCATCGCCATCTAAAATATCTGCTGTATCAACTTCCCCAGTTGTAACGATGATACTATTTACGTCTACACGAGAGTTTTTTCCAAAGAGAACACCGTTAGCGTCGTTAACCATGACACTACCACCAGTATTTTCAGTGCCTCTAACTCTAGTCTTAAGAGTACCTAAAATTCTTGTAGGGTCAGAATTCCCTTTTGCATTGGCGACAAACGTAGAGCCAGTATTGTTTTGATCAATAATAACCGACTGATTACCATTGATGTTCAAATTCGAAGAATTACCGATATAGATTTGTGATTTCTGATTAATATTAGTTGTATTTCTAACTGATGTATCAATCTCAATGTTTCCACTAACATCTTCAAAGTTAGACCATGCTGCGTCTTGCGCATTCGCATTTCCAGAAAGAGACAATAAACCAACTGCTGTCATGGCTGTCGTCATCAGTAAATTTTTACTTTTGCGACCGAGCAGGCTTGAAAATCCGTTAGTTTCGTTAAAATGTCTCATGGTTTTCTCCTTCGTGGCGCGTTAACGCACACCTTAAAAATAATATAATTACACTCTTTAATATGAATTTCATTCATCTATAGAGGTAACTGGGCTAATTTGTCATTTGATTTAGACAAGAAAGTACATTTTTCAACAGGCTTTGCAAGCGTTTATTAGGTAAAACAATGATAAATGGTAACGGTCAACCGCATTACGAAAACTAACCTTTTGTTAACCTTTTGAAATAAAACAAAACTCCCTATTTCTTGTGCATAATCAAGTTTTTACAGGAACATCTTCTATTGTCTTATATGTATATGTCATATACATTTGAGCCTGAATTAACTAATCCTAGATTTTCGTTTCGGAGAATAATCATGACATTACTAAACAAGACGGCGCTCAAAAACTGTGTTTCAATGACAATACTAACTTCTGCACTTTTAATTGCAGGAAGCGCTTCAGCTCAACAAATCAATCAACAAAGTGGTATTGCTGACCCAGGTCGTTTAGAAAGACAGTTCAATGAAGAACTAAAAATCCCACAATCCTCCCCTAACATCAGTGTAAAGAAACTATCTTTACAAAAAGCCCCTGCCGGTGCTGAAAACATCAAGTTCAAATTTGGTGGTGTACAGTTAAATGGTTTAAACACTTATACTGAAGAAGAAATATACCCGCTTTACAAAAACATCATGGGTGAAACAATCACGCTTGCTGATTTATACTCATTGGCAAATCGTATTACTTCTAAGTATAGAAATGATGGTTACATTCTGACACAAGTTGTTGTCCCGCCACAAACAATTGAAAGTGGCATTCCACGTTTGCGTGTTGTTGAAGGTTATATTGATAACGTAACAATCCAAGGCGGTTCAGAAGACAGCACAGCCCTTAAAACTATTCAAAACTATGCAAGACAAATTAGCAATGGTGGCGCACTAAATATTGCAGACATGGAACGTCAGCTACTTTTAATTAACGACTTACCAGGCATGTCAGCACGTAGTGTTATCAGCCCATCAACAACCAAGTCTGGCGCTGCTGACTTATTGGTTATATTAGAACGTAACCCTTATGAAGCACTTGTGAGCATTGATAACCATGGAAGCCGCTTCTTAGGTCCTGTTCAACTTGGTGCTGCAGGAAGATTAAACTCTTTCTTCGGACGTAATGAAACAATTACAGCGCAAACTGTTTTAGCACCAGACGGTGGTGCAGAATTATTATACGGATCACTTGGTTACGAACAACCTGTTGGACGTCACGGAACGACACTATCCTTAACTGGTAGCATAACAGACACTGACCCAGGTTACACATTAAGCCAGTTTGGTGTTGAAGGTTTATCTCGTTCAATTGCCCTTCAGGCAAAACACCCGCTTATTCGCTCCCGTGGAACAAATGTGTTTGGGCGCTTAACTTTCGATTGGCGTAATGTTGACAGTAAAAATAGCTTTACTCCTAAAATAGAAGACAGAATTCGCGCAATCCGCGCTGGTGTTAAGGCTGAGTTCTTAGACAACCTTTTAGGTGTTGCAGTTAACACAATTGATTTTGAACTATCTCAAGGTCTTGGAATTTTAGACGCGACTGACACAGGAGACGTAAACACAACACGTGCTGCGGGTGATGGTCAATTCACAAAAGCGAATATTAATATTGCTAGACTTCAAAAAGTAACAAACAACATTAATATCTCTTTAAAAGGTAGCGCACAGGCATCAAACGACCCACTATTAAGTTCTGAAGAGTTCGGTTTAGGTGGTATGAACTCTGTTCGTGGTTATGATCCATCAGAAGCTGTTGGAGATGATGCAATTAACGGCAAGGTTGAGCTTCAGTGGAACAACCAGGCACGTGACGCACAAGTATTTACCTTCGTAGATTCAGGAACTGTTTGGAACAAAGATTCAACAAACTCTGCAGGTAAAAGAACATCGCTTACATCTACTGGTGCTGGCGTTCGTTTAGATCTTAACAATGATATAGACGCTGAATTTGTTGCGGCATTGCCGTTACACAAAAACATTCAAACCAAAGGCGAACGAAACGCACAGTTCTTCTTTAGTTTAAATAAAAAATTCTAGATAAACTTATTTTCAATGCCTTTTTAATAGGCATTGAAATCAAATGACTTTTATATAAAGACCTTGTAGCATATTCAGAATTCACGAGGATAGTCAGTAATGAAAATAGGTGTTCTCTCTCGAGGTCCAAAACTCTACTCAACACGACGCTTGGTTGACGCTGCTAGAGCTAAGGGTCATGAAGTCCAAGTTATTGATCCATTGAAATGTTTTATGAACATTAATTCAGTGGATAATGAAATCCATTACAATGAAAAAATTCTGAAGCTTGATGCTGTAATACCAAGAATTGGTGCTTCCGTAAGCTTCTACGGCACAGCCATGGTTAGGCAGTTTGAAATGTCTGGTGTTTATGCGTTGAATGGTTCTTTAGCTATTAACCGTTCCCGCGACAAGTTACGTGCCCATCAAATTTTATCTCGTAAAAAACTTGGTATGCCTATCACTGGCTTTGCACACTCTACAAGCAACGTTGAAGATTTAATCAAAGTCGCTGGTGGCGCTCCTCTTGTTATAAAACTTCTAGAAGGCGCACAAGGAAAAGGTGTAATTTTGGCGGAAACAAAAAAAGCGGCGGAAAGTGTTATTGAAGCATTCCGTGGATTGGAAGCGCACTTTTTAATTCAAGAATTTATCGAAGAAGCGGGTGGCGCAGATATCAGGTGTTTTGTTATCGGTGATAAGGTTGTTGCCACCATGATGCGCAAAGCCACAGACGGTGACTTCCGTTCTAACCTTCATAGTGGCGGTA
>JAMASZ010000368.1 GCA_023301585.1 Alphaproteobacteria bacterium
CTGTTCAAGACTGCCTTGGACGGGGTCCTCCATTGGTTTGGCTATGATCAGTACTCCACTGAAGAGGTGAAACATATAAACGCGAATCAGGCGCATATAGATCAGGTGGCCAAGCAGGTAGAGATGACCGAGAAGTTTTCCAAAGAGATGGAAAAGCGAGCTCATGAGCAAGCAGCGAGAGAAGATCTGACCGATCAGTTTCTTCACTTAATGGTGGGGCTGCAAGGCTTGTTTGACCACTTGGACTTAATAGTAGAGGGAATATCCATCTTATTTCATCAGAAACGTCTTTCCCCTCTATTAGTTGATCGTAAAGCCATGATGTCCCAGGCCCGATCCCTTCAGGTGGAGCAACGTGAGATGGACAACGTCCTGATGATCGCCCCTTCGGATGTGTGGCATGCCCCGGTCAGCTACGTGGTGACCCGCGACCTGGATATCCATGTGATGGTTCATATGCCAGTGAGTAAAACCGCCTCATACCGCAAGATCTTTAGGTACATACCGACGCCGATGGCTTTCAATGAGTCAGGAACCCATTTCTTGGTGAACCCGCGAGATATGTACCTGATAATGGACTTGAATGATCAAAATCCTACTGTGATGACGATGGAGGAGGTTCAGGATTGCAAGATGGTCAACCACTACCGTCGATATTGCCCCAATCGCTCCTTCCAAGTCAATCGAGCACCACCTACATGTCTGACTGCTTTGTATGAAGGCGATACTCGGGAGGTCTTGGCCCAGTGTCCGATAGTTTTGATGGACGAGGACTTCCCGTATGTCTCTGACTTGGCCTTTGGTGAGTTTACTCTGTATACCAAGAAGGAGCTCCAGGTTTCCGTGTTTTGCGGCAGCGAGACTAAGGAGCCGGTCTCATTGTCGGGGCTGAGTCGGTTGTCCATCAGGCGGGATTGCCGACTGATACACGCAGATTTTACATTGGAGCCGACTGTGGATTTTTCGGCTCAGGATTATGTCCTGACTGAGATCCCCTTGACCTTTGTGGAAGACGAGAACCTGACCCAAACCCTTGATTGGGGAATAGGAACAGGCCGAATAAGAGAGTTGGATGCCAAGAGTGGGGGTGATGGTATGACGATGCTTGAAGTGGCTGCCGATTGGGACCATGTCAAGTTGGATGAATCCACTCGGTGGACCTGGAGAATGGCCTTGATGTCGACTGTGGCCCTTTTGGCTGGCTTCGTTTTCCTCTGCTGTTGCTCCCGAGAATGCTGGAATATATATCAGCGGAGTCGTCAACGCCGTGCTCTTACTACCAATATCCGAGATCAAATACGGGATATGGGGCAGGAGATGCAAGGGTTAATGCCATCATCCTCCCGGCGAGAGAACGTCCCTGCTCCGACCGCACCCATTGCTGAGTAAGCAGGAATAATAACTTCGAGTATGTTTGTGATTAACTGGGAAAGATGGAATGTCTGAGTCGGCAATTAAATTTGGGGTGGGAGGAGAAGAGTGACTTATCTGCTTTCAGTTTGCGGAGGAGAGTTCTACAAGCAACAGCCAGAGTCACCATGTCCGTGCTTCGAAGAAGCCATCCCACTACCGAGAACCTTCGGGCGGTGTCGTACCAGCATGGGTACAGTGAGGAGGAGGATCGGCGTGTGCGTCTTTGGGTGGAGAGCGAGGCGCCCCCACCATACTTTCCTCCCCCATACTCTGAGGAAGATCCTCGTGTCAGATTGAGGACCCGGATTCGGCGGAGAGTGGTGCGGTTCGTGACCCGTTTGTTTGGGCGTGGACGGAGGGAGTGGCAACCCAGAAGAAGATGAGTCAGTGGTGCCGAGAAAGAAAGTGCGAGCAAAATTGATTAAAAGGGAAAAATATGTGTATGATCGAAAACTTTACAGTAACTTTACAGTATATAATAAATATAATAAATCTACCTAAACAGTGATCAAACATTTCCCTCACTTGCTTCCCGTTTGTTGTCAGAGTTAAAAATAGTGGTAAAAAAAAACTACGAATCGTCGTTAAAGTCAGAATCCTCGGTGGTTTTGTTTTCGTCTTGTTGTTTATCCTTGTCTTTCTTTTTCTTTCTTTTAAACATTTTGGCTAGGCGGGCTTCAAGCGGTAGCTCGTCATAAACGTAAGGCAGCAAGGCGGGTTGGGCCGCCCGAGTAGTCCGAGAGCGTGCGCCTGTTGCAGCTGGAATGTTAGGCAGCGAACTAGCTGCTAGACGAGCGTCCGGCCTGGCAGCTGGAGTCTGCATAGGTGGAGGGGGGGTGACTAAGATGTTAGGGGTAGGAAGGGGCAGAGCGGCAGGCGGCGGTGGGGTCGGAGGGTTACCTTCGGTATCGTCAGCGAAAGCCGGCACGGCTTCATGCAGCCCAGGGTCGTCTTCTTCATTTGGTTCTTCCAGCAAAACTAAATCACCGTCGTCGTCGTCGTCTAACAGTGCAGGGAACGTTTTGTCCCAGGCCGATTGAGACTGAGTTCGGGGGGGAAGAGCTGCGTCCGTGGGCGTCGTCTCTTGGAAACGTAGATGTGCATGTCTTACAGGTGCCAGCTTGCAGTTATTTCGATGGACAGAGATAGGTTTGCCATCATGCAGGGGTACCAGATATAGGTTGTCGTTTTCCAGTTCCTGTAGGCAAGTATAGGGCCCTTTAAATTTGTCTGCAAATTTGTGGTGCATTCGTCCTCTCTGAGATGTCGTGACATACACCAAGTCACCAGGAGAGATGCGAGACGGTCGGGCCTGTTTGTCAAATTGTTTTTTCGATGCTTCAAAAGCTTGATCGAGATTGGCCTGACAAGTTTTCAGGGTTTTAATGCTGAGATTAAAACGCGCA
>JAMASZ010000369.1 GCA_023301585.1 Alphaproteobacteria bacterium
GTTTTTCCGCGCTCTGCTGCCTCTATTAGGGCTTTCACAATGGGGCTATCATCAGAGGTTCTATAAAGCGTTTGCTTAATCGCAACTACGCATGGGTCTGCCGCGGCCTGCTGCAAGAACTGCACAACAACATCAAACTCTTCGTAAGGGAACACTTGCGACAATGCGCGGTACTTTAACTCGTAAGTATATTTTCTTCCTGTTGGCAAAAAATAATTAGCGCTTCCAAAGTAAATACGCAGAAACCCGTTACCCGTGTTTTCTGTATGATACCTCTCGCGAACACCGTCACGCTTTAATGATAAAATCTGATATTCGGTCGGAAGCGCACCTCCTAAAAATGTCCTACGAAATGTTGGCAAGTCACGATAGATACCTCGCTTAATTTTGCGCCCTTCCGCCGTTACTTGAATTGTTTCAGTAACGACAATATCGCCCGTCGGGTTAACTTCAACCAAACTGTGATATCGATGAATTACCTCCGCCGCATACGAAGCCGGCGATAGAAAAACACATAAGAGAATTATAAAAAGAAACCGTGAAATCATAAGCGCCTATCCTTAAAAAAGTAGCTACGCTTATAGTATAGATTAAATTAAATTAATGGATAGAGATTAAAGTTTGTTTAAAAGTATAAGTCTAAAAAGGCACAGCAGCTCTTATGAGCGCTGAATGTGAATTAAATTTATCTTTACGTTCATAATCATAACTAGCAGTAAACTCTGTGTTGCTTGTCGTTGTATAACCAATTCCTGTCCCTAAATTGAGCGTACCCTGAGCTGGCTTAGTACCTTCAGAAGTAAAAGAAGGTCCCCCCGCAGAAAATGTTGAGGTTGTCTGCACAGCGTCGCCGATAACATCATAGCGATATCCCAAATTTATTTCAGGAGAAACGATAGCGCCACTGTTCTTCGTATAATCTTTGCGAACATCTAAACCAACACCAAATTCTAATATATTTAAAGCGTCGCTTTCAACATTTAGCCCTGCGCCACCAGCACCTGTTTCTTTAATGTCTTCAGTTTGATAATTTATGTAATGCGCTTGAACTTTTGGAGTAACACGAACATCTTTTAAAGCTTCAGGACGATAATCACGCGCTGCAATGACGCGCGCCTCAAGCTGATGACTGCCAAAGTCACTATCACCATTTAAACCAGCAACATTACCAATATTAAACCTTGTCGATTCATTATCACCGTAAGTGTATCCCAAATCGCCAACAACGTATGAATTATCGCTTAAATCATAATCCCCATAGAGAGAAATATTATAACTATTAATGTCGCTACGCGTGTTATTAAGACTGCGTGAAACAACATTTGTATTCGCATAAGTTGTGGCAACACCAATGGTTGCATCATCATGTATTGCTTCAGAATCCACACCAACAGTTACCCCTTGAGTATATGCCCTATACCCAGCTGAACCTTTGCGTTGCCCTTGCTTTATCTTCTGACCAAATACTTGCCCCCACATTTGAACATCTCTTGTTAAATCACCAGACGAAACACCGCCACCATCATTAACATGATCACGAATAACCGTTAGACGGTCAGACACCAATCGTAACGTATTACCAGTTACATTTTGCGTTGCTGAAAATGACCCGCCATCAAGCGCAGGAAGCGTTGCTTGTAAAACATTCGTTAATTCTTCAACATCACTTGCGCTATTCACCTTACCTAATACCGCTTGAATTTGCGGGTCGTTAATACCAGGAGGAATAGTTTCAAGAACCTCTAAAACTTCACCAACATTTGCTTCGTTTCCTTCTTCAATAACTTGACGAATAAGGAAAACTTTATCCGCAACAATGAATAATGAATTAGAATCAACACTTGTTGTGACTGCGCCCTGACTTCCATCTGCCATTCCAAAATTAAACAGTAATGACGTATCATCTATATCTACAAACGCTTGCCCAGCACCGCCACCAACACCTATCAACGGTCCTGTTCCTGTTGCCACTTGAACTTCGTCAGCATCAGTCACCGCATTTGTTACTAAGGCACTAACATTCACACCCGTTAAATCAAGCGGTCCACCCGTTACATTTAGCACGCCAAAACTAGTATCGGTTGCAACATCAAACACTAAATCACTCGCAGAAAATGAATCCGCATTAATAATCGCATCAGCGCCAATCGTAACCTCATTGGTACCAGCACCAGTAAAAGATCCCGAAGAAGTAATTACTGTACCGTTCCCGAGAGCTAAGTCAGTATTCCCGAGCAGTGAAACACTATCATAAGTTCCGTCACCGCCATTAATACTGGTGAATTTCCCATCACCATCCAAGGTTAAATTCTCAAAATTAGTAAAGCGCCCAAGATCTAAATTCTCACCACTACCACTCGTAATATTTAAATCATCTCCTGCTGCGTGTGCACCACCATCTGCGTTACCAGAATATGCACCTGTATCTAAATTAATGGCTAATACATCATCGCCAGCACCCAAATCAATATCGCCAGTCATTTCACCATTTATTGTCACCGTTTCATCAGCGGCACTTAATGTTGTATCCGCTGTCAGCCTACCGCCAGCATCAACCGTCACATCATTACCCGTAGCACCAGTAAGAGTGTCTGTGGTTACATCACTTCCAGATGCTACAACTATATCAGTATTGCCTAGAAGATTTACAGCATCTGCGGTAATTGTATCATTTGTTGTAAACTCGTTATCACCACTTAAGTTGATTGTTTCAAAACCAAAATATGTATTCCCAGAAATAGTCGCATTGCCACTATCACTATCTATGTTTAAAATATCACCCGCTGAATGCGTTCCGCCATCAACTGACTCACTCAAGGAACCTGTGTCTAAATCGATGCTGAAGATATCATCTCCACCAGCCATCGTTACACGCCCATTAATCGCACCATCATTTGTAATGACATCATCACTATTCGACAGTCTAATCCAACCATCAATGTTACCCGTCGCTGTATTTGTAATATTATCACTGTCTGTATTACTTCTGCCATATATAGCATAGCCCTGATCGCCCATGATTGAACCTGAGTTTGTAATCATTGACGTCCCATGACTTCGGATAGCCCAGACCAATCCTGTACCCGTAGAAGCATGATGGATTGTACCGGTATTATTGACGGTCAGAAGTGCGCCTGACGCCCCATCGATTAAATCTGATCCACGCCTTGAGCCTGTTCCAATAATGCTACCATCATTGTTTAATGTGAAGTCTCCCGAAGTGCTTCGGATACGTCCATTGGTACTACCTTTATTAGTATCAATATTAATAACGCCTACCGCCGTATTTGTAAGCGTGTCATTCCCCCCGCCAAAATCTATGTTACCCGCATTAATTGTTCCGCCGTTATTAGTAACGACGTCATCGCCATCTAATAAAGTAAATCTACCTGAAATTGTTCCCGTGTTGGTAATGACGTCCGCATTTTCACCACCAGCAATAGCATAAGCATTGTTGTTTGTTACTTCGATTAGGCCAGCATTATTAACAGTCAAACTGTTTATCAAACTCGAACTAATACCGTCTGATCCAACAGCCACGGAACGAATAGAGCCTAATACGCGAACAACCCCAGCTGCGTTATTATTTACAATCAAATCGACATCATTATTTCTGGTGACAAGTCCACCAGCATAAGTGCCAGTTGCAGTGTTTTCGACTAACCCATCGTTATTTACCGTCAAGTCCGTTCGTATAGTAACCGCATCAACACGGTCTGGTCCTGCTGTAAAAGTGCTTCCCGCCTGAAAGTTTAAGGTGGTAATTGGCGCATCAACATCCAGAATTCCAGTTGTAGCACCAGTACAATCCAATGTTGGGCTACCAACACACGCCGCGTTAACTTTACTAGCCGTTGATAACGCGATTAACGATACCATCGCCAAAGAAGCAATTTTGATGGTTTTTTTGGTAGAAGTAACTTGGAATACAGACATGGGTTTTTGCCTTTGAAGCAGATGATACACAGCAAGACGGGACGTCTTGTCCATATAATACTGAAAAAACCAATGTTTTTCAACTATCTATGGTAATAACAGTTTACAGGCTTAGAGTTAATAATAAGAGGCTTCCTTAACCTTATTCTTTGTACCAGTTTTGAATGCTCTTTTTTTGCATCATTAGTTCATTGTACCGCTTAGTAAAACTAGGATTTTCGAAAATTATTTTACGGACTATCTTTTCACGCTCCCAATCTAATTGATTATCTATAAGCGCTTGGATATCCCAGTCTGTGATATTCGATATTAAACTTAACATTCTACCTCTCTAACCAGCATACTAATCAATATAGTTTAAGTTCCATTATTTGATTGAGATTTTTATAGCTAAGACCTAAGTAGAAGGTATTTTCAGCAATGTAAGTATATTTTTTTATTGGTCTTTTTTCTAATCTTGCGATAGATTATGTTTTTCACAATGAAAGCCAGCGTCATGGATAAAACCCTTATCCGAAATTATGCTTTATTCGTCATCATTCTATTCTTATGTGTTGGTAGTCTGGGCTATGCATTGGTATCAGGGGAAAGAAAAATTGATAACACTGATGACTGGGTTTTACACTCACAGGAAGTCATCATTGAATCTGAAGAGTTATCTAAACCTACAGTTTCCCCACCACAGATTGGAGTCAGTGTTCCTTAGCACTGGCTCCTTTTTTAATTAA
>JAMASZ010000370.1 GCA_023301585.1 Alphaproteobacteria bacterium
CCCAAAAGCATAACAAAAAACCAAAGTCAAAACCCCAGGCACCAAATATTTCAAAAAGTCCACAATAAAATTACTAACCCAATAAGCAAAAGGAGAAACCCCACTAATAAACTGTTGATGTTTACAATTATTCTCCCTCTCCCTAATAATAAACACAATAACACTCGCAGGAATAAACGCAAAAGAAATCGAAATCAACAAAGTAGCAACAAATCCATCAATAGTCCCTTCAAGCGTTTTCACGCCTTCTGTGTGTGGAAATGGCTTTAAACGCCCTTTTAGAGACGCTTTTGGGTTTGAGGTTTTTTCTTTTAGGATTGCTTCGTTTATTTGGTTTATTGCGATGTTCGGCGCGAATGGGGCTGTTGTGTTGAAGAAAATTGTGTAGGTTGTGTTTTGGGGCGTTAGGCTTTCTAGGTAGTAGGCGTAGTTTTGGTCGGTTTGGCGATTGGAGAAAAGGGTTGTGGAGAAATCGGTTATTGAGGGGCTTGTTAGGATTGTTGCTGGCTTTTGGGATTTGTATGTTATGTTGTTTAGGAGGTTTTTTGTTTGGTTTTCTGGTGGTTGGATTAGGTTGTTTATTTTGAATGAGGATGGGTATATGTCTGGGGAGAATATTAGGGATTGAGGGTCTTTTAGGAATTTTATTTTTGTTATTGCGAGGCCTATTATTACTATTAATACTGGAAGGAATAACTCGCAGAGGAGGCTTGTTATGTCTCTTGAGAAATATAAAAAACGTTTTTTTATCAAGGATTTTATTTGGAGGAATAATATTGTCCTTTCGTTTTTTATTCTGAAATCTTTTAAGTATTTGTCTTTTAAATCTAGTTCTTCTTCTAATTTTATTGATTCTTTACTTTTATCTAAATCAATTAAATTTTTTAATTTATTAATTTCTAATCCTTGTTCTTTAAAATCTATTCTTGCTTTTTTATTACTCTCAGAAATATTAGAATCATTTTTTTCAGCATTTAAATTTTCTTTTATTGAAATATTATTTATCATTTCAAAACTTTCCATTTTATCAATTTTTTTCAAATCATCTTCATCATAAACCCCCTTATCTTTCTCATTATTTTTCTTAATAACATCAACAACATTAATAAAAACCTCCTCCAAAGTCGACAAAGTAATCCCAAAATTCTCAACACAAAACTCCCCCCCCCTCTCCTCCAAAACCTCAAAAACCTGTCCAAACAACCGAACCTCCTCCTTAGGCAACCTAAACTTCATCTCCTTCCCCAAATCAGCCACAAGCTCAAACCTCTCACAAACCCCCAAAAAAAAGTTCCTCAACCTCCTTAAATCCCCCTCCCCAAACCCGTCCCTCTTAACAACACTCAATTCATACCCACTGCCAAAAGCATTCTTCAAAAACAAAGAACTGCCACAAGTAAAAAGCTGGCCATCACTCATAATGCCAATACGATCACCTAAATAATCAGCCTCATCCATATGATGAGTAGTCAAAATAATAAGCCGTCCTTTTTTATATTTTTTGATCATCTTCCAGAGAAGTCTCCGAGCGTAGGTGTCTAGACCAGAGCTTGGCTCGTCCAGGAGGATTATGCGGGAGTTGCCGATGAAGGCTAGGGCTACGCAGAGTTTTCGCTTTTGGCCTCCTGAGAGGTGGACTGCTAGGTAGTTTCGCTTGTGGTACAGGTCTATGTCTTTTAGTACTTTTTCTATCTCTGTTTTTGATTCGCTTTTTTTTTGGTTTGCGGATTTTAGAGTGGAGAATAGGTTTAGATGCTCTATTACTGTTAGATATGGGAAAATTGGGTTTTTTTGGGGGCATATGCCGATTATTTTTTTTATTTTTTCGCGGTCTTTTATTGAGTCTAAGCCTAGGATTTTTATTTCGCCGCTTGTTTTTGTTAGGAGACCTGATATCATTGAGATTGTGGTCGTTTTTCCTGCGCCATTGTGACCGAGGAGTGAGAATATTTGATCTTGGTAGAATTTTATGTTTAAATTTTTTACCGCATATTTTTTTTTTTTGTAACTTTTTGTAAGGTTTTTTATTATTAAAGTTTTATTTTGTGTTTCATATGATTTCAACTTTTCGTCGACTTCTTCGAAATATTTTTTGTTTTTGTTGTCTATTAATACAGTTTCTTCATTTTTTTTTATTTTCATTTCTTCATTTTTATTTTTTTTTGGATAACCTAAAAAGAATAAAGGATGATAATTTATTCCATCTTTATTTGAAACTACATGGAAAAAGTAAAATCCCAAAATAAAATATATAATAATCTCAATAATATTAATAATAAAAAACCATATCCCTTTAAAATTAGAAGAAGTATTATTATACAAATCCGAAAATTCATAATTAATAAAAACACCTTCCAAAATCAAAAACCCATCTAACAAATTACTCAAACTAGTAATCGGCGAAAGAGCCAATAAAATAATAACCCCAGTTCCCCCATCAGCAAAAGTCCCCTTTAAAAACCAAGCCATAAACAAAACAAAAAACAAAACAAGCCCAAAAATAATCCCTTTCTTAGTACTCGAAAAAAAACAAGAGACAAAAAACGCAAATCCAATAACATTAGCCAAAGACAACCAATAAGCAAACAAAATAATAAAAAAATCAACTTTAACAAAAACGCCAATTTTCAAAAGCCCAGAAAACAAAAACCCATAAAAAAAGTGAATAAAATACTGCATACTAAAAACAGAAAAAAAGTAATAAAACCTCTCCATCCCCATATTCTCCATATTCTGCAAACAAAAACTCTCCTTCTCCCCCACAACAAACCCAATAGTCCTCAAATAAACAAACAACATAATCAAAACAAAACAAATAACACAAGCAAACCCCAAACCGCCAAGATACTCAGCTCTCTTGTACTCCTCACTAATCATCTTCTGAACCCCAAAATCCAATTCCGCAATCCCAGAATACTTTTTCAAAATGAACCCTTCAATCAAAAACTGTAAAATCCAATTTCCGTTTTCGATAGATCTTTGAAGCTCTTGTAAATCTTCGCTTCGGTAAGGGATTTTATAGGGAAGGCTTGGTTTGTAGTGATCGGAGCTTGAAGGGCCTGATGAAATGTTGTATCTTAGATTGTAGTCGAAGGAAAGGGTTTCTGGGTTGTACTCGGAGAAGGTTATTGCGTAGCATAGTTGTTTGCGGGTGCCGTTTGGGAAATATGATGTGTAGTCTGGGCTTTGTGTGTAATTTTCTATTTCTGAGTCTTTTTCGAAATATATTATTTCTGTTTTGAATGGTTTTAAGAGTTTTTCGATTTCCAGGGTTATTTCGTTTTTTGGGGCTAGGGCTATTCTGCCTCCTTTTTTTTCGTCTTCGCCGCATTTTTTTAGGATGTTGGATAGGACCATTTCTGGGATGTTTTCGTAATCTGAGGCTGATGGGTATAATCTTATTCGAGGGATGTCGAGTTTTGGGATTTCGATTATTTCGATTTGGGTTCGGAGATAGAATGTTAGGAAGATGAAGATTATTGGGAGGAATAACTCACAACAACTTGTTTTCCAGTTTCTTTTGTACCACGTGAAGTTCTTTTTTAATAGAATAAAATATTGCATTATTTTTATATTATTGATAGTTTTATTTAAAAAATAATAATTTTATTTACTTTAATATATAGAATTAATAATTTTATGGGGTTTGGGGTTTGGGGTTTGGGGTTTGGGGTTTGGGGTTTGG
>JAMASZ010000371.1 GCA_023301585.1 Alphaproteobacteria bacterium
TACTACTACTGATTCATTAACACAGAAAATGCCTCCTGTTGTTAAGTTACCACTCGGGGAGAAAACTAAGAAGCTCCCAGCCAACTGTCCAGATTTCTCCTGCTTCGACTGTGCCGCGTGCAAGGAGAAAGATAGCGATAATGTCAATCCCACCCCCGCCGGATTCATCCGGGCCGTTGATGAGCTCAACGGCTTCGTGGCGGAGAAAGCGGGCGAGCCCCCCGCTGTTGCTGAGTGCGACACTGCTGGTGAGGAGAGCAAGCCCGCCTCGGGTATTAAACCCACGACGCTTAAGCCTCGCAAGAGGAGGAGAAAGGTGGTAAAGGTCAACAAGTGGGAGGAAAAGGCAGAATCACTCAGCAGCATTCTCTACAACTACTCTTCGATCTGTCACATTTCCTATTTACTGCACCAGTATCTTAATCGTATCAAACCCGAGAGATGGTAGTAGTGGCTGACGGAATTGAGGATCGATTATTGGAACGTGTGAGAAAGGAGCCGGAGGTACAATTCTCTCTCATGACTGGTAACGGAATTAAGGTTAGCAAAAACCCGCGATTTAATACCGTTTAGAACTTTGGATATGGTAGTTTTTGCATTTTGGAATGGGAGGGAGGAGGAGTAGGAGGAGCAGGAGGAGTACACGTTCCTCCCTGGCACATGCATTGTTATGACGTTTCTGTTCTCTCATCCTGTCGCAGGGTTACTACACATACTCATTAGCACAGAACATGCCTTCTGTTAAGACCAAGAAGAAAACAGACAGCAAGAAAGCCAAGACTGAAGACTCTAACTGTTCAGATTCCACCTGCGGCGAGTGTGCGGGCTGCAAGGGTATCGACTCTCCCCCACTCTCCGAAGACTCCAACGGAAACGTGGAGGTTGTGGAGAAGCTAGGCGAACCCCCTGCTAAGATCGACGCGGCCGAGAGCGAGCCCCCTGTTGAAGACGATACGACGCCCAAGAAGTCGCGCGGCCTGAAGAAGAGACCCGCCCCGCTTAAGAGAAACCATTGCCGCTCCTCTGACAAGTTTGAGGTTAAGGCGCACAGACTCACGGAGATTCTAGAGAACTACACCGACATCTCACACGGTCTCTCCCATCTGCTGAATTCATATCTCGCTCGCCTCAGAGAGGCTGATCAAATCTAGTCATGAGTAAGAGATCCGCTTCAACTTCGGAGTCCGATGGAGGAGGGGGAGGAGGGAAGGCTTCAGGAAACGTTCTCTCCTTTGGGGAGGCGTCCAAGAAGCGAACACGCCTCGATCCGAATAGCGAGGAGGTGACATATTTCAAAATCACTCCTCGGGATCAACCCAGCTACAAACCGGGTACAGAACTTCTGTTCCAATTTAAGACTCCCAAAGACTCCATCATGCGCTTTGACGATCTCCCCATCCTCATTTCGTGGACGGCAAAAAAAGGGGACGACGCAATGCCTGCCAGCGATAGAGTCTACCTTCCGGCAGAGATAGGAGCAGGTCACGCTTTCTTCCACACAGCTCAAATCTTTCTTGACAACCAGGAGGTGTTTTCTGACAATACTGGGCACATGCACATTCCACATGCGGCTCAAATCCGAGGATGTGGGAAAGAGTACTTTGAGGGGTACCCAGAGCTCGAAGCCCTTACAGAGAACACAGCACAGTTCGGATATAAGGTCGACAAAAGCACCAAGAAGGGCGACCCGGTCAAGGAGAGCGAGTACATTCAGACGGCAGTGGATCCAGTCAAGTTCAACGCAGCGTTCATGTTAGGTGTTCCATTCCTGGGGCCACCTAAAAATCTGCAAATACACTCTGGCAAACCTGGAAGACGGTTGTATCAGAACAGAGCGAGCCCGCTTCCACCAGACACCGACGTCATGATTAAGTTCACCCTCAACAAGGACCTTTTCGCTCGCTTCCTGAACGCCAAGATGGAGCTTTCGCAGTACTTTGTGAACAAGTCGCCGGCAGCGCAGGGTGACAAGGTCTCGTTCCAGACATCCGTAGCTCCCACAGCTGAAATCACAATCCAGGAGGTCATTCTCGTTGGAACGAAGCAGCGTCTGAAAGGAGGTCGCGTTCACGACATTTCCTCTCTGACTTACGATGAGCCTCAAGTTCAACTGAGTCTGATGCCGGGTAACGCAATGAAAGTGGAAAACACCGCGATTCTTCCTCCTCGTTGCGAGTTTGCGAGCTTCGCGTTCTTGTACGCCCATCAATTTCTGAAGGATACCGTTGCGAAACGGTTATCGGCCGGGTCAATATTTTCCCTGCCTGTCGAAATCTCACGATTCAAAGTGAAAGTCAATGACTCTGTCGTTCTTTGGGAGCATGGTATTGAACTTGGTACAAACAATCCCTCGCAGTCAATGGATATTTACTGGATGTACAGAAAAATGTTTGAGCAAAAGAAGACCGCCGCGGTGGGTTGGCAATCGTTTTGTCCTCCAGGAATTCAGAGCGAAACAAACGAATACGGAATCAACTACATTATCCCAGTGCCTCTCTATGAAATGGGAAAGAAAGAAAAGTCAATCGCGCTGTCCGTCGAAACTGATTTTGGAAGTGCTCAAAGCAAAGATGGATGGTATCTCGGGGTTTTTTATCCCAAGGAGACGACCATCACAAGAAAGGGAAAGCAGTGGACCGTTTCATCAGTCTAACATATTACTCCGCAGAATGGCACCACCGATCCTTAGAGGAAGTGGAAGCTTCACTCAGGCGGATTCGTCGAGCGACCATGACGAGAGGATAATGCAAAGACGGAGGCGACAGATATCCAACAGGGCCTCCCTAATTCAGGGAGTGATGGTATTGATACTCACATGCATTGCCACCCTAATAATTTATTACGCGATTCTCCTGGCGGCATCGGCTAAAATCGACTCGCTAATTCCCACCTCGCTACAACTTCAGTCCGATCCAGATCACCCTGGTACTTACACTTACACCCTGCCTCACTGCGCTAGTAATTGTCAGCTCGACGACGAGTTGACTGTCAATCACGATGGGTGGAACTACATGCTGGATCTATCAGCGTGGGGAACGCGGTTGTGTGGAGAGAATGCCCGTGTCGTCACCTACTGTGCAGTTGACAACAGCAGTCCTAAAAGCAAGACTGAGGAAAACTGTCAAAACCTCCAATCAGTGATGAAGGGTCTGAGAACTGTCATGGAACAAGAGGACCACCAGAATGAGAGGAGGGAAGAGGAGGAGAGTGGAGTGCTGCATAACAACAAGGAGGAGGAAGAGGAGGAGCAAACTCCACGCAATGTGGTTATTACTACAGAACCCTCGGAGTACTATGTATACGACGACGAGATCATCCAAAAAGCGCCAGAAAAAAACAACTCCAAAGCGTGAGTGAACAACAAAATATGTACAAATGCTCTGTTTTGCATTTATGCAAGGAGCATTTCTTTAATCAAATGTGTATACAGATCTCGAACCATAGTTTTTTCCTAATATGTAGGGAGGTGGGGTTTTGGGAAAAGAATAAGATTTATGAAATCTAGTCCCCCAGGATTAGTTTTATATCAAAGCTTATTGAAGAGAGGAGATTTTGCATAGTAAGAACTAATGATTTTTAAATGCGGGTTGTCAAAAGAGTTTGAAGCCGAAAGTAGCATGAGAGACATTATTTCAAGATCATTGTCGATCTCTGACAAGTTTTTGAAAAATCGCAATTCTTTTAGAAAACGCCCCCTTTATCGGCGCCGAGATACAAAAACCATAGCTCGAGATCGGTACTTTAGATAAAATTACGCCGTTTATGTAGTCGCGAAGAATAAGTGTGTATTGTAGGTCAACAGTTTAGAAAAATAGATTATATTTGAAATACGGTGTTTTTTATATATACAAGTGTACAAGAAATAAAGTAAATCTGCTAGCACCCCTTACACTTTTTATTACAATGATCGAAATCGTGCGTGCGCATGGGGATGGGAGGAAGCTTGCCAGTTTCTCTCGCAGCGAAAACGACTCCCCTGAGCCAATTCACGGCCGACTCAGACTGAGACATTCTCGGTCTCTGGACAATCCCGGCCATCATCAACCATGTGAGCTCTATGAGCACCTGAGTCTTTGGGCCTCTGTCAGGGTCAAGGCTCGCCAAGTCGGGAGCAAATAACTCCCACAAGGCTTTCACGTGTTCGACTCCAAACACAGTCCTCTTGCGCTGGTTACGTTGGATTTTATCCAACATGCCCTTACACCAGGCATAGCCGTAAGAGGATGGTGGGTAGAAATCCACCGGGGGTGCTTTGATAATTTGCTTATAGCACGTGCCTCTTGGAATCCTCTTCCCCTTCTTATTAGGGGATTCGTCAGAGTTCTGGGAAAGTAAAAGTGAACACCAATCATGCGTGTTTGGATAAAAGGAGAGATTGCAGTATTACTCACATCTGAGTCAGACTCGTCGGTGGTGGGTTGGATTTCTTCATAGCAAGTCAGATCAACCGCCATTTCCCCCATCTGCTGCGGCTCCTGCAG
>JAMASZ010000372.1 GCA_023301585.1 Alphaproteobacteria bacterium
TGGAGACATAAACTATTTTGGGAATGAAGTTGATCAATATTATGGCGTTTGAGAAAAGGGCCAGATAAATTCATAGGCATAGAGAGACCTTGTACGACAACAGGTCGTATTTTAAATTTTGTCGGGCAATCGCCCAACATAATATGAATATGGCGAGAAGTCTCTCCGAGAACTTGCATAGAACTTCCTTGTTTGGCTGTGCCAATACGAGAAATTGATAACGGGCGAAGATCAGTCGTAAGATTGATGCCAAGTTGGGTCGCAAAAGCGGGGCTGATAACAGTTCGCCATGTGTTACCAGAGTCGACTAAAGCGACTCCAGAAATATCGTTGACACGAATGGCGACATATTTACAATAAAAATCATCATGAGGGGAAGGAGAAGGCAAATTTCCCGACGCAGCAACAGAATCATTACGAAGCACTGAGTTAAGGGAATGAGTGAAGATGTCTTTCCCGCCCGTAAAAGTAGCTCGAGAACTTGCCTGATGTTGCGTTTCTTCTTGGTCTTCCCAAATGGTAGGAAGGGGAACAGGAGCCCGGGAGGTCGATCCCGGGTCTATTCGTTTCCCGCATGGGAAGGGTTGGGCAGGAGTCCATCACCGGTGTCCTGAGGCAGTGCAAAGTAGGAGTGGTCAGACTGGCCCTGATCAGCGCCTGGAGGTTCGATGGACTGCACGGAAGGGCGGAAAGAAGACCTGCCGCGGTTAGACTGAGGGCGGCCCCGGAATTGGGGACGGGAAGAGCGGCCTCTGGTGAAAGTGTTGCGTTGTCCTTGGTCACGTTGATAAGGGTGGGGGCGGCCCTGCGGGCCCTGAGGAAACTGTCTGCCTGAGGAAAATTGTTGCCGTTGTGGAAAAATACCGAATGCTTTCGGGTTTTTCTTGACACGATCAATGGCCTTCGTGTACAACCGACAATTTCGGATAACATGGGTAGGGCTGTCGCAATGAAAACATTTCATGCCCGTAGAAGATCCAGGAGGAGCAGGAGTCGTAGCTCGATTGAGAGACATCGAATTGATTTCGCTCGAAAGTTCCTGTAGAATCGGATCCACAGATGAAATCGAAGAAATGTTGAGCTGCCGGGACGAGGACAGCTTGTTGTCGTAGACCTGATGAGTGAGAACCAAAGTGGCTTGGAATTCGCGGCTTTTTGTGAGCAGTTCGCTGTAGGTCATCGTGGCATATGTGCCGACGTTCTTCAAAAAGACGCTAATGCGTTTATCATTGATATACAATGTAAACCTGTCCTTGAGAAGCTTCGAATTTTCATAGTCGGTGATGTCGGGGTAAGCACGCATAAAAGTTTCGCGCAGGCGAGTATGCCAGCCGACAAGTTCTTCTTGGGGAGTGCGTGCTGAGTTGAGGAAAATAGTGTTAAAGTGGTCAGTTGCGGCCGGATCCACAAAGACCAGTTCCATCTTGTCCAGGGCCTCCTTTAGGGTAGCATAGCCCGTGGTACTCAGATGTTGAATAGAACGGGCAGCGGCATCCTTAAGGGAGACGTGTAGAATGAGTATAGCTCGCTTGACCTCCCAGTCATTGAGAATATTAGCCTTCTCAAAGGATTTGCGAAAAATCGTCCATTTAATGGGGTCGACATCAGAGAGAGTATCAGGTAGAACCTCCCGAGGTCGCACCGCGTTAGCTTGTCCAGCGGCGCCCGGCTGCTGTCCCTTGGGAAAAGCCTTTCCCAATTCAGACGCAAAATTCGTCGTGACAGTCGTCAGGACATGTTGCAGGTCAGCCGGATCCATGATAGTAGGTACAGAGGACCAGGAATCAAAGAAGAACTCAAAGTCGCGAGTGGTTGTAAAGAGGATGTCGAAAGCTCGGTCGTCCAGGATGAAAACCTATTAAGAATATGAAATCACAATTATGAATTAAATTGTGAGGACAAATCCTTACCTTAGAAACCAATGTCGAGGAGCAGTTAAGGGATGAGTGAACTCGAGGAGTTTACGCAAACAACTGACTTCTCAGTTTCGCAAATATGGAAAGTGGCCTAAAAGACCTTGCTAATAGAGTAATCGCACGATCAGTAGGCAAAAAGAAAGTGGAACGGAAGGGAAAAACAGGGACGAGGTTGAAATCCTTGAGCGTGAGATATGGACTGACTTCCTAATTTCGCGAGTCAAATTCAGCCGGAATCTTGCTAATTAGTATTGTGAAATCTGTGCGAACTGAAAGGAAGAGGGATGGGAGGTAGGAAAGTGAGAGTGAGAGATAATGAGAATAGATAACATGTCGAAATAATCGTAGACTCCCAAAGTTTAATTTTAATTTTAATCGGTTCCTATTTTATTTTCAGGGAGCGAGACAATAAGAAAAATGAGGAGGTGACTAAGCCCGGAGTTTTGAAGCTTGCCGATACTAGGCCCGCAAATACCTATAATTTGCGGGAATCTACAAAGGTCAATACCCATGTGGCCCAACAACGGACTTTCGCGATGCCACAGGAGGTTGAGGACGAGGATGAAGAAGAGAAGAAGGAGGAAACTAGAAATCCTTTCGTAATGGATTTTTCGGAGGGGGAATCGAGTGAGATAACCCTTCCGTACGAGGATGTCAATATGCGTTACTTGCTGGATTACCTGGCAAGTGAAGATTTGGA
>JAMASZ010000373.1 GCA_023301585.1 Alphaproteobacteria bacterium
GTGTCCATTGGACCATCACAAGCCCAAGAGACAATCCGTACAGCGATGGCTATTGGTGCTGATCGCGGGATTTTAATTGAAACAGATTTGCCAACAGATATTGGTGGTGTTGAACCCCTCGCCGTTGCAAAAGCGCTAAAGGCACTGGTTGAGAAAGAAAGCCCTGATCTGGTTATCATGGGTAAACAATCGATTGATGATGATTCCAACCAAACAGGTCAGATGCTGGCAGCTCTTCTGGGTTGGTCACAAGGGACATTCGCATCGAAAGTTGAACTTGGTGATGGCACAGTTGATGTCACGCGTGAGATTGATGGCGGTTTAGAAACACTAACCCTTAAAACACCAGCAATCATTACAACGGATTTACGTTTGAATGAGCCACGCTATGCGTCTCTACCGAACATCATGAAGGCAAAGAAAAAACCGTTAGAGGTTATGAGCGCCGAAGATGTTGGTGTTGATTTCTCTCCGCGTCTTTCTGTAGTGAAAGTAGCTGAGCCACCGAAACGTGTTGGTGGTGGTAAAGTCGAAAGCGTCGACGAACTAATCGAAAAACTTAAAAACGAAGCGAAGGTTCTTTAATCATGTCTATTTTAGTAATTGCAGAACACGACCATAAGTCAATTAAGCCTATTACGCTTAACACGGTAACAGCCGCGCGTCAGATTGATAAGGACGTGCATGTTCTTGTCGCAGGTACAGATTGTGGCGATGCAGCAACTGCCGCCAGTCAAATTCATGGTGTGACCAAAGTTTTAAAAGCTGATGCGCCTGAACTATCGCACCGTTTAGCAGAAAATATGGCGCCAGTGATTGTAGATTTAGCGTCTGGCTACTCGCATATCCTTGCCCCTGCTACGACCTTTGGTAAAAATGTATCTCCTCGTGTTGCAGCTTTGTTGGATACGCAACAAATTTCAGATATTTCTGCGGTACATGATGCCGATACGTTTGACCGCCCAGTTTATGCAGGTAATGCAATTGCGACAGTTAAATCATCAGATGCTCAAAAAATTATTACCGTTCGTGGAACGGCATTTGACCCTGTTTCAGCAGAAGGTGGTAGCTCCCCGATTGAAGATGTTGCGAGCAAAGGTGACGCAGGATTATCAAACTTTAAATCTCAAGAGCTATCAGAGTCTGACCGCCCAGAATTAACGGCGGCGAAGATTGTTATCTCTGGTGGTCGTGGCGTTGGCTCAACTGAAAACTTCGCTATCATTGAGAAACTAGCGGATAAGCTTGGTGCGGCTGTTGGCGCGTCTCGTGCGGCAGTTGATGCGGGCTACGTTCCGAATGATTACCAAGTTGGACAGACAGGTAAAGTAGTTGCCCCTGACCTTTATATCGCAGTTGGAATTTCTGGTGCTATCCAGCACTTAGCTGGTATGAAAGGCTCTAAGGTCATTGTTGCCATCAACAAGGACGAAGAAGCACCAATTTTCAACATTGCAGATTACGGTCTTGTTGCTGACTTATTCGAAGCAGTGCCTGAGTTGACTGAAAAACTCTAAAACTTGCCATAACATAAAAACTATTCTAAAACCTTTATAGAAATATAGAGGTTTTTAATTATGAGCATCAAAATAAATTTAGTATCCCTGCATGTGGCAGCAGCGTTAGGAACAAATCCGTTTCATACACCGGCTGAAACAGCGGTTAGACCCGAAACTATTAAGGATATCCGCGCTAAAGAACAGAGGCGGCGTTTGAATGAGGCAATGGCTGATCCAAACACCATGATAATCCAAGCTTATCCTCTTGCATTAGAAGATGCTTTTTCAATCGAACCGGAAACCGATACAAGGTTTTCAACAGGTCCTGAGCAAAAACCAAAAGCCCCTAAAAAATTGAATAACGGTTTAGACCCTCGTCTACACCATGGCTAATCTTCTTTATCTCTAAGCTGAAACACGGGTCCTGATTTTTCGAAGATAGCACCTTCGGTATCGGCATCATCAAGGTTAACATTATCCATGACAGCACCTGAGAAATCAGCCTCGCGTAAATCTGCACCACGGAAATTAGCGTAAGTTAGGTTTGCGCCCTTAAAGCTTGCCGCCTTTAATTTACAATCCGAAAAATCCGCATAAGAGAGCGACGCCCCTTCAAAACTAGAAGGGTTAAAACGGCTAGAGCCCGCACTTGTACCGCCAAACATCAAAGGTTCAAAATTCGCCCCCTTTACGTTTGCATGATTAAAGCGCGCGTTTTTAAAACTTGAACCGCGGAAGTCAGCCTGTTCCATGTCACAGCTTCTGAAATCACTGCCATCTAATGTTGCGCTTTGCATTTCGACTTGGAATAAATTCATACCAAAAAAGCGTGCGTCTTGAGCTTTGATAGCTGTCATTTTTTCTTGTTTCAAACTTCCAAGAGAGCGCATATCGAAATTACTTAAATCTAATTGCTCTCCCTGCCCGCCTGCAGTTTCAACCCACACTCTATGCTGTTCAATTTTTTGAACCAAGGGGCTGTCTAAATCATCTAAAGACGATCCAATATTGGAGTCAGTAATAGCATTAGAAAAATCAGCATCATTTTCGGTCATGCCCGTCAAATCAACATCAATTAAAATAGCACCGTCCATTTTGGCACCGACTAAATTTGCACCAACAATTTTAGCGCCTGATAAATCTGCGCCGTCTAATTTTGCTTCACGTAAATCTGCGCCCATAATATTAACACCAGCCATGAGTGCATCAGAAAAATCTGCTGCCCCCGCAAGCGACCCTGTTAATTTAGCACCTGATAAATTAGCACCCCTGAAGTTTACACCCTCTAGGGCGCCATAACTTTCGCCTTCTTGGAAAATACCCCCGACGCGTAAATCGGCTTTGTCTAAGTTAGTTTCTTTGAGGTTTGCAAATTCAATTTTTGAACCGCGTAAATCAGAGCGTAAGAAATTTGCATTCGATAAATTTGTGTTTGATAGGTCGCAGGCATAAACGCGGGCTTCTTGGAAGTTCGCTTTCGACAAATCCATATCGCGCATATTACAGCCACTAAAGTCGATTTGGCGCATATCCCTATCTACCAAGCTTAGACCTGAAATATTTTGATTTTGAAGGATTGCGCGCCTGCCACCCAAACGACCACACAAAAAACGCCCATGCAATTCAACCATAGCATCAAGCTGGTCTTGCGTGAGATTTTCTTGCGATTGAGGTGAACCATCAGACATATATATATTATGCCCTTGAAATAGTTAAAAAACCATCACTTGTTTGAATATAATATCATTTTTCCTGCAATAGAGCTTCGAAGAACGTTATGGCATTTGGCGAGAACCAGTTAGCGTCCCCTTCAAAGACGTGCATCACTTCCCCTGCAGGATTGAGCAAATAGGTCGTTGGAAGCCCCCGAATACGGATATTCTTCTGCACTTCGCCGCGTTCATCCATATAAGACGCAAACTCGCCTATTCCGCGCTTAATCAAAAACGACTTGAGGTCAATTTGCGAAATATTTGTATCCATTGAAATGGCAATTACATTAAGCCCCTTATCCTTGTAGTGTTTTTGCAAACGGGTCATTGACGGTAATTCAACTACACAGGGTGGACACCACGTAGCCCAGAAATTTACAAGCGTGTAACTTCCTTTAAACGCACGCCAATCGACTGTCGTGCTATCTGGTGCCAAGAAATTAGCTTTGCGCATTGGTTTAAGCTTTTTACCCTGTTTGATGTTTTCAAAGGGTGGTGATGCCAGGACTTTCTTAGCGGGCGTTCTTGGGGCATCTTGCACTTGAGGTTCGCTCAGCACTAATATATTAGGCTTTCGGTCAAAGACGAAATAGCTAACGCCTAAGAAAATAAGATAGAAAAACCCTATCTTGCCCAAAATGGCGAAGATTTTTTGCTTATTAAATTTTTTATTCTCTTTCACTTAAAGCCCTCTAAACACTTGCACTTAAACGTCAATCATGGTTTTTATAACAGATGAGACAAATTCAACTAATAACAATTTTTAGCATTATAGCTATCATGATATCAGCTTGCGGGATTAAACCCAAATCAGTTGATGCTCCTGCTGATGCTAAAAACGTTGAATACCCTCGTCAATACCCATCTAAATAATATAAATATAGCGAGAAAAGAATGAGCGGTTATACAGAAATAAACGGCGCATTACATGTTGATAATGTTGCCCTCACCCAAATTGCAGAAGAATTTGGAACACCTACTTACGTGTATTCAAGCCATTCAATAAAATCTCAATATGATGCGCTTAAAGGTGCGATGGTAAAAGCACTGCCTGCGGACAGACAACCGCAACTTTGTTACGCCTGTAAAGCAAACAGCAATGTTGCTATTTTGAGTTATCTTCGTTCGCTTGGAAGCTCCTTAGAAATCGTATCCGAAGGTGAATTGCGCCGTGGATTAAAAGCTGGATTTAAGCCTGAACAAATAGTTTCCACTGGTGTTGGCAAAACAGATAGCGAGATTGAGGCTTGTTTAGAAGCAGGCATTCACCAGTTTAATGTTGAATCGATTCCTGAACTAGAAAACATTGATTTAATCGCGGGTAAAATGGGCAAAGTTGCTCCAATTGTTTTCCGTTTAAATCCAAATGTGTCTGGCGGTGGTAATGATAAAATCTCCACAGGTCGTAAACGCGACAAGTTTGGTATCAATGAAGCTAGTATTTATGACGCTTATGAAATGGCGCATAAAATGGAGAACATCGACCCAAAAGGTTTGTCCATGCATATTGGTTCGCAAGTTTGTACCGTTGATTCATTTAAAACTGCATTTGAAAAACTTCCTGAAATTGTAGCCAATATCCGCGACAAAGGTTTTACACTAACGCGCCTAGATATCGGTGGTGGTTTTCCAATTATTTACAACGATGAAAAGCTTTTGGATTTGGACAATTACGCGCAATGGGTGAATGATATTATTGTTCCCCTCGATGCTGAAATTATTATGGAGCCAGGTCGCTATTTGGTTGGAAATGCTGGTGTCTTGTTAAGTGAAGTGACTTACATCAAGAAAACATCTGATTATGATTTCCTTGTTTTAAATAGTGCGATGAATGATTTAATTCGCCCTACTCTATATGATGCCTATCACGGCATTGAGCCTGTTGAAAATCGCGATGCAGCAATGACAACTTATGATGTTGTTGGTCCCATTTGCGAAACTGGTGATACATTTACCAGAGGGCGCGAGCTTCCAACCATGAAACGTGGTGATTTTGCAGTGATTAAATCTGCTGGCGCGTATGGGTATTGCATGGCATCAAATTACAATACACGCGGGTTACCTGCGGAAGTGTTAGTTCTTGATGGGAAAGCACATTTGATTTCCAAGCGTCAGACATTAGATGAAATTATCGATACGGATATTGTTCCAGATACACTGAAATAGATTAATTCTCTTCGTTACTTTCTGGTGTCATAAAGTCTGAGTCTGATAAGGGTGCTTCTTTAGAAGGTTTTGGTTTAGATTTTTTACCCATGCCTAAATCAAATGTTAGAACGACAGATATCACATTATCTGGCGCGCCAACATAATCAGATTTAAAACCAAATGACGCATCAGGCGCCAAAGCGTTAACTGGTGCGAAAATAATCCAGCTATCGCCTTCTACACCGCGTTCGTCTTTTAACGTAGCGACCAAGTTCGGTGCGGTGATTACTTTATCCGTTAAATTTACAATACGACCAGAAACACCAACAGTTATTTCACCTTTGTCATTCTGCCCCAATTGAGCGTCTAACGTTTCAATCACAAGCCCCTCACCTGCAACATTAATTGGCGTTCCTGCCATTTGGAATAATTTTAGAACAGCAGGAAAGGACGACATAATTGGTCCCTTTAAAATCAACATAAAGGCGAATGTCAAAATAAAGAAGGTTAGGAAGGCAACAAGATAGCTAATCAATCTTGATTTGAATGAGATAGGCTTTTTAGCTTTTTTTACCTTCTTCGCAGGCTTTTCTTTTTCCCCATGATTAGGAACAACAGCATCAGGTATTTTCTCCTCAGCGTCTTCTTGTTCCATTTGTTCTTCAGCGGGGAACTCATTTTCAGATGGAGGTAAAGCATTATCAGAATCAGATTCTTCGTTTTCTCTCTCAAGCTCTTCACGCAGAGCCGCTAAAGTCGCATCAATGTCTTCTTCCTCTTCATCAGGAATGTCCGCTTCATTGACTTCAGCGCCTAAGCCCTTTGGATCTTCGTACCATGTGTGCTTGCAGTTCGCGCAACGTACATCTCGCCCGCCTTTATCAAAGGCATTCTCAGGCAATTCATAACGCGCATCACAGCTTGGACATTCTAGAATCATAGGGATAGTATTCTGTTTTCTAAGTTTATTATTCACTCTCGTACCTAGTATGTATAAGGTTTAACTAATTCTGGTGCAATAGAGCGTTGAAGGATACCCATGAAAAAATACATCATAGCGTTATTATGTTTAATTGCACCAGTCGCTACTCATGCAGCGGAAACGACCAAGTCGTGCAACGCGTCAGACAAATCATGCCTAATGTCAGAACTTGAAAGCGCTGCTCCCAACATTGAGAATAAAAGCTGGCGTGATAAGGTCTACCGTGAGTTAGCAAAATCATACGCGAGCGAGCACATGAGCGACAAAGCCATTGCGCTTATCAACAAAATTGACAATCCAGACACTAAAGCTATGACTATTCGTGGTATTGGCATAGCTTCTGCCGATGCTAATTGGAGTGACGCGAGTGCCTATAAAGCCTTGTTTGATAAATTAAAAATCGAAGCCAAGAAAATCACGCACCCGCCCTCCAATGCGATTGCTTATACCTATATCGCGATGGCGCAAGCCTTTGCCAAAGATGATGAAGGTGCGATGGAGACAGCTCTTACGATGACAAACCCCGCGCTGAAACATAAAGCGCTTGCTGAGAGTGCAGAAATTCAGGCCGAACGAGGTGATTTTAAGGTCGCGATGGAAAGTATTGCGGCAATTGATAGCGTCGCGTTTAAGAATAAAGCCTATGCCACAATCGCGCATATTTTTACAAAATCAGGGCAATTAGATTATGCCTATAAAGCCACAGCGAAAATTGAAAATGCGTATAAAAAGGCGGAAGCCCTTCAAAAAATTATCAACTATGATAATGAAGAAGAGAATTTAAAAACGCGTAGCGTAAATTAACGATTAAAAAAGAAGATTAACTTTGATTAAATTTGAACATGTAGGATTAAGATATGGCGTAGGTCCAGAAATTCTAAGTGATGTACATTTCACTTTGGAGCCTGGCTCGTTCCATTTTCTGTCAGGTCCCAGTGGTGCAGGTAAAACATCATTGATGACCCTGCTTTATTTGGGTCGCCACCCTACGCGTGGGTTAATCACCATGTTTGGACAAAACACAGGTCAGCTTACACGGGCACAACTAACAAAACTGCGTCAAAGCATTGGAGTTGTTTTTCAAGACTTTAGATTGCTTAATCACATGTCAGCCTTTGATAACATTGCGTTGCCGTTACGTATTTTGGGACAATCAGAACAAGAAATTCGTAATAATGTTGATGAGTTGATGGAATGGGTTGGCTTGGGCGACCATAGACAGATGTTACCCAACACCTTGTCTGGTGGTCAACAACAACGTGTTGCTATCGCGCGCGCCGTGATTACACGTCCACGCCTATTGCTCGCCGATGAGCCGACTGGAAACTTGGACGACGAATCTGGACTACGGTTGATGAACTTGTTTGATCAGTTAAATCGTATGGGAACGACCGTTGTTATTGCGTCACATAACAGCGCGTTGATGGAAAGATTTAATCACAGAA
>JAMASZ010000374.1 GCA_023301585.1 Alphaproteobacteria bacterium
GGAGAAGAAATGACTGCAAGAGAAACTGTCGAAAAACTGGCTGACGAACATCTCCCGGGCAGCTCAGTCGAAGCACCTCCGAAACCCAAGATCAAAACCTTGAAGAATACAAAAAGACTAAGGGCAAGTCTTCCATTCATCAACAAGATCACCGTCAAAAAAGCCATGAAAGAGTTCAAGAATGGGAAATCACCGGGCCCCGATGACATAACCCCAATGCTCATGAAGCAGCTGCCGGACAATATCATCTTGAGACTGGTGGAAATCATGAAGAACTCGGTCGCGCTCGGGTACGCACCCACGCTGTGGCGCACGGGCAAGCTCACCTTCATCCCAAAACCTGGGAAGAAAGACATGGCTGACCCGAGGGCGTATAGGCCAATCACCCTCGCATCATTCTTCTGGAAAACTCTAGAACGAGTCATGGCATGGGAACTCGAAACGTCGATACTAATAAAGAACCCACTGCACGCGAAGCAAAACGCCTTCACGGTCAAGAAATGCACCGCCACGGCAATCTCCGGAATGTGCAACACCATCGAAAAAGGCAACGCCCGCGGCCATGTCACGGTCGGCGCCTTTCTGGACATCAAAGGAGCCTTCGACACGGTGGACCCGGACGCCGCAATTGCAGCCATGGAAAAAAGAAAGCTCCCAAAGTGGTTCATAAACACGTACGGACACTTCATCAAACACAGAGTCGTAAAGGCCGAGTTCTGTGGAGAAGTGGTCAGAAGGTGGGTGAGGATGGGCTGCCCGCAAGGGGGCGTCATCTCGCCGCTCTTCTGGAACCTGGTGTTCGACGAACTGCTGAAGGAGGTCCATGGAAAGGGGATCGACTGCGAAGCCTTTGCAGACGACATCGGCCTCACCTGCTCAGGACCCGACCTCATGACCTGCAGAGACAAGATCCAGGCAGCCATCAAGAGGGCCGAAAAATGGGCAAGCGAATTCGGACTCAAGTTCTGCGACAAAAAATCTGTGGTTGTGGTCTTCCACAAGCATAAGGTGTACACAGAGCAAGATATGCAGCCCATCATGATTGCAGGCAAACCGATCGAGCAAAAAACGGAAGCAAAGTACCTCGGGATGATCCTGGACAGCAAGCTGGACTTCAAGAGCCACGTCAAACATAAGCTCCAGGCCTGCAAAGTCACCGCTACTCTGCTCAACAACAGGGTCAAGGCTGGACACGGCCCAAACCCGGAGCTAATGCGAGGAGTCTTTCGCAGCATTGTGGTGTCAAAGATGACCTACGGCTGCCATGTATTCCAGCACAAGCTCACGAAAAAGCAGACCGCCTCACTGACAAGTCTAAACCGCAAAGGAGCCACCTCCATAGTAAACGTGCTCCCGGGCACCGGAAATGGAGCGCTGCAAGTTATCCTTGGGTTGAAACCTCTGCACATTCTCATGAAGGAGACGGCCATCATCACCCGGGCACGCATCCAAATGCACCCCGGCTGGGACGGAACCAACAAGAAAGGACAACTCGTTGGTCACTGGCATCTCCTCACGAAAGAACTCCGAAAGCTCCACCCGGCAGACGACATCGACAACGAAGTGTCGAGAAACATGCCTTGCTTCAACATCAAGACCAAAAGATCATGGAGAGGACAAGACTCTGACATCATGGTCTTCACCGATGGATCAAAGAGCAAACACGGAGTGGGAGCTGGACTACTCATAAGGCAAAACCAGCTACCAGATATCACTTACTCCTGCAAACTGGACAGCAAGGAAACTCCCTTGGGAGCTGAAATCTTTGCTCTCCTACAAGCGGGAAGAAAGGTCAAGGACCTGAACCCAAAGGAGAAAGTGATAACCATTGTCAGCGACAGTGTCAACGCCCTGAACCGGATGAATGCAGTAAGGATTTCAAATAAGCCACAGAGAGAGTGCATTGAGATCTGGAAAGAACTGCAAGAATCCAACACCATCAAATTCCGCTGGACCAAAAGTCACAGCGGGATGGAAGGGAACGAACTGGCAGACACCCTCGCCAAAGAGGGGGCCCACAGCACAGAGCTGGGCATGCCAGGACGAAGCACTGTCAAAATGGTAGCAAGGGAAGCCAAACTCCAAGCCAAAATCGAATGGATTGAGGAATGGCAGAAAGACCCGACCTACTGTAGGCAAACAAAACTATGGCTCACGGTCCTGGATGCGATCAAGATCGCCCAACTGTTGAAGCTTGACAAACAGACTCTTTCGAGACTGATTCAACTTATAACCGGGTTCAATCACATGAACAACCACACTGCGAGGAAAGCAGTGGATGCAGACCTAGGCGCCGACAAGTGCAGGTTGTGCAAGGCAGGCGTGGAAGACGCCTGGCACCTGGCCACGCAGTGTGTGGTTATAAGGGCCAAAGTTCTGGACATCTTCGACCCCCGTGAAGGGTGGACTGTCCCTCAACTTGTGGAGTTCAGCAAGATAAAGGAGGTGGCTCTTTTATTGTCTGAGCGCCAGCACGGCTAGAATGTCAAGCCCAACCTGGCCGATCTTCACTGCAC
>JAMASZ010000375.1 GCA_023301585.1 Alphaproteobacteria bacterium
GTAAAATTGACGACACAACATATGAAGTAGGCTTCTCTTAGTTGTCTTGTGATAGGGCCTACTTCATATGTTGCGTCGTCAATTTTACCAACGGCTGTTACTTCTGCCGCGGTGCCTGTTAAGAATACTTCATCTGCTAGTTTAAGCTCTTCAGGCTTGATTTGGCAAACTTCGAGGGGGATGTTGTGCTCTTTCGCAAGGTCAATAAGGGTTTGGCGCGTAAGTCCGTTTAGAAAGCAATCTGGATCAGGTGTTTTAATTTGACCATCTTTCACCATAAATAAGTTAGCGCCTGTGGCTTCAGCAACTAATCCACGGTAGTCCAGCATCAACGAGTCTGTGTATCCATTGGCTTCTGCGGCATGTTTGGACATTGTATGAGTTGCATATAACCCTGCTGTCTTACTGCTGGTAACCGCTGTATCAGGCATAGGAGCGCGCCATTTAGAGGTTTGGAGGGATATTCCCTTTTCACGGGCTTCTTCGCTGAAATAGCTAGGCCATTCCCAACAAGCAATCGCAATGTGTGTTTTTGTCTTTTGTGCGGAGATACCCATTTCCTCGCTACCACGCCATGCGACAGGGCGCAGGTAGGCGTCAGTTAGTTTGTTAGCTTCTAATATCTCCATCTTAGCTTTATTAAGCTCGTCGGCGCTCATTGGCATTTCCATGTCTATAAGTTCAGCGGACTTAATGAAGCGTTCTGAGTGTTCCTGCATCTTAAAAATTTTACCATTATAGGCGCGCTCGCCTTCGAAAACGGAGCTAGCATAGTGAAGACCGTGGGTCAGGATATGCACGTTTGCTTCGCGCCAAGGCACAATTTCGCCGTCCATCCAGATTAAACCGTCTCTGTCGCTAAATGCTTGTCCCGCCATAATTGCCTCATTCTTATATATAAGTTATTTAAATCACTCTCCATGATTTTTCAAAACGCGATAAAAAGCAAGCCTGATTATGATTAAACACGCTCTTTTCTTGAGAAAAGCCTAACTTACTGGTAATAAAGGGTAATGGAAACGCCCAACGCATATAAAGACTATAACGCATTACCGCATATATTAGTGGTTGATGACGATGATGGTATCCGTGAGTTGGTGACTCGTTACCTAAATGAGCATGATTTCTTTGCTGTGCATGTTGCTAATGCGCAAGAAGCGAAAGAAGCCCTTAAACTAGCGACGTTTGATGCGCTTGTCGTTGATGTCATGATGCCTGGGCAAAATGGCGTAGATTTCACGCAAGAGTTTCGCGCCGATAATGACGTCCCTGTTTTATTGTTAACCGCGATGAGCGAGACCGAAGATAGAATTTCTGGCTTAACCGCAGGCGCTGATGACTATTTAAGCAAACCTTTTGACCCACGAGAATTAGTTTTACGTTTGCAAGCTATCTTACGTCGTAAGCCTGTACAAAAAGAGAGTAAGTTGAAAATTGGGCAGTGGGTCTATGACCCGTCAGAAATGTTTTTGACAAATGCGAATGATAGTAACGATGTCATGAAGCTGACAGATGTTGAGGCTAACCTGTTAAATGCTCTGTCGGCTTCGATTGGTAAAGTTATGAGCCGTGAAAAATTGTCTGAACTTTGCGATTTAGACCCAGATAAACGCACGATTGATGTGCAGGTAACGCGCCTGCGTCGTAAGATAGAAGAAGACAGTAATATGCCACGCTATCTACAAACTGTGCGTGGTAAGGGATATTTATTAAAGGCTGAAATTCTATGAACTTGAAAAAAATATTACCTTTTTTGTCGATTAAAACTTACCTGCCGAATACTTTAATTTTTAGGTCGTTTTTAATTTTGGCTGTGCCGATTTTGCTTATACAAATTGTTACTACTTACATCTTCTTTGATAGGCATTGGCACCGTATGTCGGATCAGCTTGCTTACAGTGTCGCAGGGGAAGTAGCTATTATTGTTCATCAAATGGAGGCTGAGACATCATCAGAAAAAGCGAATAACCTTGAGGTGTTAACTGAGCGTAATCTTGGCTTAGGGGTTGGGTATATTGATAACGCATTGTTAAAGCCCGTTAAGAAGCAACATAAATGGTGGGGGGATATTGTTCGTAAAAACTTGTCCAGTAATTTAGATGAAATTTTAAAAAAACCTTACGAAATTAAAATTAAAATTACTGAAAAAATTGTTCGTGTGAATGTCCAGTTGGACACTGGTGTTGTTTCAATTTCTGTTCCTAAGAAGCGATTGTTCTCTTCCTCTGGTTATGCATTTTTACTTTGGATGTTTGCTGTTTCATTTTTATTGTTGTCTGTTGCCATGTTGTTTATGCGTAATCAAATTAGACCGATTAAAAGATTGGCTTTGGCGGCGGATAGGTTCGGGAAGGGGCGTGATGTTCCGTTCTTGAAAATCGAAGGGGCTCGCGAAGTAAGGCAAGCTGCGCAATCCTTTGTTGATATGCGTAAGCGTCTTGATCGTCAAATACAGCAGAGAACCTCCATGTTAGCGGGGGTGTCACATGATTTGAGAACGCCATTAACACGTATGAAGTTACAAGCTGCGATGTTGAAAGATGATGAGGACTCTAAAAATCTTAAAGCTGATATCGAAAGTATGGAGCGTATGATTAGCGCGTATTTAGAATTTGCCAAAGGTGATGGAGACGAAGTAAGTAAGCGCGTCAATTTAAATGAAGTGATAAATGGTATTGTCAAAACGGCAAATCGAGAG
>JAMASZ010000376.1 GCA_023301585.1 Alphaproteobacteria bacterium
GCTTTTAATTCTTTCAAGCGCTCTTTTTGTTTCACACCAAAGCGTTGTTCTTCATCAACAATCACAAGCCCTAGATGAGAAAATCTCACATCTTTCGCCAGAATTGCGTGCGTTCCAATGACGATATTTACATCACCAGATGCGAGCCCTTCTTTTGTCAGCTTAACATCTTTAGCGCTCGCCAAACGTGACAATTGACCAATGCGAATACCCAAGCCCTCAAAACGTTTAACAAAACCGTTATAATGTTGGCGCGCTAGCAAGGTTGTCGGAACAACTACCGCAACCTGAACGCCCGCCATCGCAGCAACATAGGCAGCACGAAGCGCGACCTCAGTCTTACCAAAACCAACGTCACCGCAAACAAGCCTGTCCATTGGTTGCTCACCGTTCAAATCACCAATGACATCATTGATAGAACGCAACTGGTCTTCCGTTTCATGGTACGGAAAACGCGCAACGAATTTATTATAATGCTCAGGGTCTACGGTTAACTTCTCACCCTTACGCAATTGACGCGCAGCAGCAATTTTCATGAGATGGTCCGCAATACGCATCAAGTCTTTTTTAACGCGCGCTTTACGTGCCTGCCACCCAGCGCCCCCTAACTTATCTAGTTGAGAAGTGCCCTCATCGGAGCCAAAGCGGGACAGAACATCGATATTTTCAACAGGAACAAACAAACGATCATCCCCCGCATAAGTTATCTTCAAACAATCATGAAGAATCTTACCCGCTTCCAGAGTTTCCAAACCGTCAAAGCGCCCAACGCCATGGTCAACGTGAACAACCAAGTCGCCTACATCTAACGAAGAAACTTCAGTTAAAAAGTTATCTGCTTTTTTACGTTTAGAGCTTTTGCGCGTTAAGCGGTCACCAAGAATATCTTGTTCGCTCAAGACAACTAAATCATCTGAATTAAACCCATGCTCCAGCGCAAGAATTGCAAGCCCAACTTCATTCTTCTTTAACTTCTTTAACGCGTTATTATCATTGCAAATTTTAACGCCGTCAAAGCCTGCATTTTCCAGCATAATTTTAAGACGGTCACGCGCCCCTTCACTATAAGAAGCAACCAACGCCTTCTTACTTTTGGCTTGCTCATGTGCAACGTGGGATTTTAATTCCGCCATGACATCGCCATCAGGTAGCGCACGGATATCTGAGAAATCACGTGCCTTACGCGCCCCACCTTCCAGCATGTCAGCACCTTCTGGCGCGCCAAATACACTGAACTCAAAAGAATCTATTTGTGCGTTTAATAACTCACTCCACTCCGCACCAGTAATATACAAACCCTCAACAGGTATCGGATGATAAACCGACCCTGTCATACTGACATCACTACCTTTTTTACTCTTGGCTTTTTTCTTTTGCATACCCACTGCCTGTTCCAGCGTTTGGCGTGCTTTGTAAAAATCAAAAACGTGTGTCTCGTGTTCAGCGCGTGCTTGCTCCGCTTGCGGATCAAATGTCACAATACAGTCAGGCAAGAAATCAAAAATACTTTCCATCTTATTTTCAAAAAACAACGGTAGCCAGTGATCCATTCCGTTATAACGGCGCCCTTCAGATATCGCCGCATAAAGCGGGTCATCGGAACTAATTGTCCCGAACGCTTCGCGGTAGCCACGACGGAAATTTTTAATACCCTCTTCCGTCAATAAAAACTCTGTAACCGGTTTGAGCGAGAAACTATCAATCTTACTAATCGTCAACTGCGTCATCGCATCAAACGACCGCATGGTGTCAATTTCATCACCAAATAAATCAATCCTAATGGGGTTTTCGTATCCTGACGCAAATAAATCAATAATCCCCCCACGAATGGCGTACTCCCCAACCTCACGGACTGTTTCAGTTCTTAAGTACCCATTAGCAACCAAAAACTCTTGAAGCGCGTTAATATCCAGCGACTTACCCTGCACTGCTATAAAGCTCGATTGCTGCAAGGTTTCCCTCGGCATGACACGTTGTGTCACCGCATTCACAGTGGTCAGCACAATGCGGGGTAAAAATTTATCGTCTTGCGCCCAAACAGACATATCCGCTAGCGCATTCACACGACGTGTTGAAATATCACTACTTGGCGATACACGGTCATACGGTAAGCAATCCCACGCAGGAAAATCAATTACCTCAACATCAGGCGCAAAAAACTCAAGCAACTCTTTCAGCACAGCAACACGCGCATCATCAATGGCAACATGGGTGATAATTTGTTGAGATTTAGCAAGTTCGCGCGCACGTTCCGCCAAAATACGTGCGTCATGCCCTTCGGGCGCACCAAAAAAGACTTTCAGCTTATTGGTCTTTACTACAGGTGACTCCGTCACTTCCTGATGCACGGTTTGAGGCATAATGATGGGCCAATAACTTTTCTAATACGGTTGTTTTAACATTGGCAGGTGGCTCAGCACGCGCCGTAAGCCAGTCATATATGTCTGGATCGTTGTTGTGAAGTAGTTCTTCATAACAATCAAGCTCTTCCACGCTAAATTCTGGGACGTTTTTATTCGCAAAACTGCCCATAATCAAGTCCATTTCACGCATTCCGCGGTGCCAAGAACGAAAAATTAGGCGCTTGCGCTTATTTTCAATGTTTTCTACAGTCATAAGGTACTTATATATAGAAAAGAATATGCCCCGTCCATTTGAACTTGATAGCTTGTTTCGTTCTGTCACCACTTTACCTGGTGTCGGTCCCAAAAACGCGAAGTTATTCCAAAAGTTAACAGGAGGCGAGAAGGTTCTCGATTTACTCTTCCACAAACCCATTGATTTCGTCGACCGCCGTTTCTCCCCAAAACTGGTTGATGCGCCCAATGGTAAAATTGCAACCATTGAAGTCACAATTGAAAGCTCCAATCCTGCCCCTAGGCGAGGTATGCCCTCGAAAGTAAAAGCATTCGATAACACAGGTATGATTGAGATTATCTTCTTTAACGCCAATAAAATGTGGCTTGAGAAACAATTACCAGTCGGCGAAGTCCGTGTCCTTAGTGGCAAGATTGAATATTACCAAGGGTTGGCACAAATGGTTCATCCTGACGCAATTGCTAAATCCGAAGACCGCGCAGAAATAGAAACTATTGAACCCATCTACCCCCTCACCGCAGGACTAACTAACAAAACTGTACGAAAATCTATCAAAGGCGCGCTTGGGTTTGTATCGCCCTTGCCCGAATGGTTAGATCCAGCGCATAAGAAGAAAAATGGTTGGGCTGATTGGCACGATGCCCTCGACGCCCTTCACAACCCAGAAGATGAAATTGATTTAAACCCAGAAACGCCTAACCGTTCAAGATTGGCTTACGATGAATTACTCGCCAATCAGCTATCCCTTGCCCTTGTCCGACTACACCAGCGCAAACTTAATGGACGCGCATGGAAGAATGACGGTAAACTTCGCCAAAAAGTTTTAGAGAATTTTGGTCACGAACTAACAGGCGCCCAAAAACGAAGCCTCGCGGAAATCGATGATGATATGCATACAGACACTCGCATGCTCCGCCTTGTCCAGGGCGATGTAGGAAGCGGTAAAACCATTGTTGCAGCGTGCGCGATGATGAATGTGATTGAATGTGGCGCCCAAGCCGCCATCATGGCGCCAACCGAAATCCTCGCGCGTCAACACGCCGAAAGCTTTGCTCCATGGTTAGAAGCAGCCAATACCCCATACGTCATTTTAACAGGGCGCGACAAAGGCAAAGCCCGCCAAGCCATATTGGAGCAAATCAAAAATGGTGACGCAAAAGTTGTCATCGGCACACACGCCCTCTTCCAAGATTCTATTGAGTTTGACGACTTAGGATTAGCGGTCATTGATGAACAACACCGCTTCGGCGTGCAACAACGTTTACAACTTTCACAGAAAACCAAAGGCACGGATGTGTTGTTAATGACAGCCACTCCTATTCCACGAACACTTACTCTCACTGCTTATGGTGATATGGAAGTATCAAAATTGGACGAAAAACCACCGGGGCGAAAACCGATTGATACGCTCCTAATTCCACGTGAGAAGATTGAGAGCATGATTGACGGCATTGCCCGTCAAATCAAAACGAGTGCGCGTGCTTATTGGGTTTGCCCATTGGTTGAAGACAGTGAAATTCTCGATCTACAAGCCGCCGAAGCACGATACGATATTCTAAAAGAAAAATTCGGCAATTTGGTCGGACTAGTGCATGGTCGCATGAAAGCCGACGAGAAAGACGAAGTTATGGGTCAATTCGCTCGAGGAGAGCTTAAAATCCTCGTCGCCACGACAGTAATTGAGGTCGGTGTAAACGTCCCCGAAGCCACCATTATGATTATCGAAGAAGCTGAACGCTTTGGACTAGCGCAATTACACCAATTGCGGGGACGTGTCGGACGTGGTGCTGACAAGTCTTTTTGCTTCCTGATTTACAACGCAAACCTTGGAAAAACCGCCAAAGAACGCCTACAAATTATGCGTGATACTGAAGATGGCTTCATAATAGCCGAAAAAGACCT
>JAMASZ010000377.1 GCA_023301585.1 Alphaproteobacteria bacterium
TTTACGCCCCATCTATGACGCGTTAAACGAGATGATGCCAGCTGATCAATTACCTAAGAAAATTGAAAGTGGCGAGATTGAAATTGCCCCCCTCGCTTTTATGCGTGGACGTACACTTAAAAATGCGTTTGTGGTTTTAGACGAAGCGCAAAACACAACTTCTATGCAAATGAAAATGTTTTTAACTCGTATGGGTGAAGGCACGCGTATGGTCATCACCGGTGACCCGACACAGGTCGACTTACCTTCTGGGACACAGTCAGGTTTAAAAGAAGCAATGAATATTTTAAATCACGTTGATGATATTCCCTTTGTTCACTTTGACTCAAAAGATGTTGTACGCCATAAGTTAGTGACAAAAATTATTAATGCTTACGATAAGTATGAATTCAGGAGCACTCGCGCTTAAAATGCCTATTTTAATTACCGATAAAGATGAACGCGTCGATATGGATATTTCCGTTCAGTATCCTGAATGGGAAAATATTGACAATATTAAGCAGGTCATTCGCACGAGTGTTCTATGTGCCCTTAACACAACGTCAATCCCAACAAAAGCCACAGGTAGAGATTTGGAAATCAGTGTCGTTTTAGCAAATGATGATTTAATGCAGGTATTAAACCGCGAATACCGCGAAAAGGATAAACCTACAAATATTTTAACATTTGCCAATTTAGACGAAGGTGATGTTCCTGCCGAAGGGGTTGTTCCCCTTGGTGATATAATCATGTCCTATGACACCATAAATAAAGAATGTTTAGAACAAGACAAATTCTTACTTGACCATGTTAAGCATTTAACCGTTCATGGCGTGTTGCATTTACTGGGCTTTGACCACCAAAACGATGATGAGGCCACTGACATGGAAACATTAGAAATTCGTATTTTGGAGTATTTAGGCGTACAAAACCCATACACAGGAAGTGTCCTGTCTTGAGTTCAAAATAAATAAATTTGCTTTCTTTTGAAAACAAACCTATTAAACTAAAATAATGTTGAAAATGACCGCTAATAATAACGATAACACGTCCAATAACTCCCAGAACACTGCGAGTAATAGCAACGCTGAAGATAAAGCGCCTTCCGTTAATCAATATGGCTTTTTCACAAAGCTAAAAGCTTTATTCTTTCGCCCTAAAAATGGCTCCGAAATACTTCGTGAAGCGTTAGAGGATTATATCGAAGAAAGCGAAGATAAAGACAACGTCACAACGTCAATCGCTTCACATGAAAAATCACTGATTAAAAATGTTCTAAACCTTCAAGATAGAACGGTTGATGATGTCATGATTCCACGTGCAGACATTATTGCGATTGACATCAATGCCACTCAAGAAAATTTAATGGAATTGTTAGGGGAACACCAATTTAGCCGTATTCCCGTTTTCAGCGAAACCATGGATGACATTTCTGGCACCGTTCACATAAAAGATATCCTTTCTACAGTTGCAACAAACAAAAAAGTTAATTTAAAAAACCTATTAAGACCTGTGCCAATCGTATCACCAGCACTTCCAGTGTTAGATCTATTGATGAAAATGCAACGCGATAAAAAGCATATGGCGCTTGTTGTTGATGAATATGGTGGCATTGACGGTCTTGTGACCATTGGTGATGTTATCGAATCTATCGTTGGTGAAATTGACGATGAATTTGACCAAGACACGCCGCCACAAATCGTACAACTTCCCGATGGTTCAATCATTGCAGACGCCCGCTTGGACGTTGAAGATTTCGAAGAGACTTATGGAGCCCTTTTAAGTGAAGAAGAACGTGAAGAGATTGATACACTTGGTGGTTTAGTATTCTTTATAACAGGACGCATTCCCGCACGTGGCGAAGTTATAACCCATTCATCAGGCATGGTCTTTGAGGTTGTTGAGGCAGACCAACGTCGCATCAGCTCGCTAAAAATCAAAAACATCCCTGAACTGTCTACCAAAGAATAGCATTCTCTGTGTCCATATTCACTCATATACAAACTCGTATTCATCACCTTCAAAATTTACCGTTTTTGCCAAGGGCTTTATTGCTATTAATCGCTGGTGTTGAAACTTCTTTCGCCCAAGCACCAACATACTACCTTCCATTATTGTTTTTAGGATTTAGCATTTTCTATCTTATCTATAGCGGCTCCAAAACAATGGGGCAGGCATTTTGGAATGGCTTCCTTTTCTCGCTTGGCTATTTCGTCGTTGGGCTATACTGGATTGGCAATGCCCTATTAGTAGAAGGTAACGAGAGCTTTCTTTGGGTCTGGCCATTAGCGGTTATTGCCCTGCCAACAGCCCTCTCCTTATTTGCCGCTATCTACCTTTCCATCAATCAAAAATTATTTTCCCGCTCTTCTCTTTCTAAGTTTTTAGGGTTCTGTGTTTTCTTGAGCTTGGCTGAATGGCTTCGCTCAATTGCCTTTACAGGGTTTCCATGGAACCTGTATGGCTATGCTTGGCTAAAACAATTAGAGATTGCACAAATAGCCAGCATAATTGGTCCCTATGGAATAACGCTCTTGAGCATTTTATGGGCTAGTTCTCTTGGTTATTTCCTCGCCAGCATTAAAGAACGAAAAGTTATCTCCTCTATGATAGTAATGCTCTTTATAATTGCTTCAATTGGCATGAGTTACATGTATGGAACACTGCGTCTAAATAATGCAGAACCTAATAATTATTACAGCGATGTATCCGTTAAAATTATTCAACCTAATATTGCTCAAGCCGATAAATGGAAGCCAGAGCTTTTGGTAAAAAACCTTGAAACGCATATAAAGCAATCCAATTGGCAACCATCACCACAAAACAAAACAATTATCGTTTGGCCTGAAACCGCTGTTCCCCCTGCTTTCGTTAATAATTACGCTGTCAATGAGCGTATAAACCTTACATTAAATAACAATAATGCCATTTTATTATCTGGCGCGTTAAACATTGAATATCAAAAAAACAGATACAGCCCGAAATATTATAACGCCCTTAATTATTGGGACGGACAGTCACCTTCAAAACGTATTTACACCAAATCTCATTTGGTACCGTTTGGTGAATATATCCCGTTCCAAAAATATATCCCCCTACAAACAGTCACTTCTTTTAGCTCCTTTGAAAGCGGAAGTGGACCACAGACAATTCAACTGCCTAACATGCCAGCCTTCTCACCGCTAATTTGCTACGAAACAATCTTCCCGCATGAGGCTGTAAACGAAAACCAACGACCTGAATGGATATTAATCGTCACGAATGATGCTTGGTACGGTGACAGTGCTGGTCCCTATCAACATTTTGCCCAAGCACAATGGCGTGCCATTGAGCAAGGTCTTCCTGTCATTCGTTCTGCCAATAATGGTATTTCAGGGATTATAAATCCTTATGGGCATACTACATCCCAAACTGAACTTATGAAAAGAGACAATATAGTTGGAAATCTACCTAAACCTATAGCAGGTGGCACATACTATAGTGTTTATAAAAACATACCTTACAGTGCTATATGTTGCCTATTACTTCTCTTAGCTCTTGTTTTAAAAAGACAAAAATCGTTATAGAAAACTAAAATATACCCAAAACCAACTTTTAGTTGCATACGATTGCAGGCTCTGATAATTTTTCCATATAATTTATCAGTTATGGGATATTACAATGTCTGATCAACAAGACGACATAAAGAAAAAAGGTAGCGCAGAAGAAATCGACATTTATGTTGGAGAGCGCCTTAAAGAAATCCGTAAGATGCAAAAAGTGACTCAAGAAACGCTTGCTGGTCAAATTGGCATTTCGTTTCAGCAGGTACAGAAATATGAAAACGGTAAAAACCGTATCAGCGTTGGGCGTCTCTACGATATCAGCAAATTATTAAAAACCCCACTACCCGCTTTCTTTGACGGCTTTGATGGAAGTGTCGCCAATGCAGGACTATCTGATAATGCTCAAACGGGATTAAGTGGGCACCCTTCTGATGCCAGCAACCATTCTCAAGAATACGTACCTAAAAAAGAAATCGATGAATTAGTACGCGTATACTATTCCCTAGAGGATCCTGAGCTTCGTAAAAGTTTCCTGAACCTAGGAAAAAACATGGCGAAAAACATTAAAGAACAAGACAGTTAAGGTTGAAACCTAAGACTATCCAAGTTATCGTCTTTAAAGTTATTTTTACAACACATATTCAGCGAGTTCTTTATGCTTAATAATCATCAAAATTATACCTTTACTAGTGAGTCCGTTTCAGAAGGTCACCCAGATAAAATCTG
>JAMASZ010000378.1 GCA_023301585.1 Alphaproteobacteria bacterium
GAACAAAGAAATCAAAGAAAGCATAAAGGATACATTCGACTTCAACAGAAACCTCGCTGCATCCGCTGCTGCCATTCACGAAACGAATAACTTCGATGCACGAGAGCAGCGGGAAAGAGGCAAGCGGAGGGCGGAGGAGATCACAGAGCGGACAAAACTACTTGAAACCGAAAAGTTGTTGCGTCAAAGGCTAGAGCAGCTTCCGTCGTCGACTCGGTCTGCTACTCTGGGAGATTTGCTGGCTTTCGCGAAGAAGGATGGCGAGGAACCCGAGCCGGTGTGCAAGGGGTGTGAGCAACATTTCGATGGCGATTTGGATAAGATATCGTGCGACATCTGCGACGGCGTCTTGCACCCATGTTGCGCAATTCAAGATCACGATGAAGTGGTGAGGAATGGTATAAATGTTTTTTGTAATTCAAGAGTTTGTCCAATTGCTTTTAGAGGGTCGATCGGTCAGCCAGCCAGTTTGCATGCGTGAAAAATGTATTTGCTAAACAAATGCGTCCTTGTTCTGTGTTCGTCTTTTGTTTGTTTTCCAAACAGTGGTCTTGCCCAGGCTGCAAGAGGACGGGTTCTGCTCCAGCAGAGGAGGTCGGTGCCGGGGAACATGGTGGCAGTGGAGGGGGCGGGGACGGTGGTGGCGTAGCCAGTGACGATGGGGCCACGCGTGTTGCTACCGCGAAGCCCAGCAGGTCTCCGCACGTCAATTTGGTCCAGACTGGTGCTGACGAAAAGGATGCTGAGATAGTGGCCGCAAACCTTGCGAACGCGAAGGAGCTTGAGGCTAGAAGAAAGAAGGACATGGTTGGGGCAGATACCAGGAATCTTACCCTAAGGCGCTCGCTGGACGACGTGGGAGCGTTAGTCCGGGAGGGAAAACTTGGTCTCGAGTCTCTGCGTCGGTTCGAGAAGCACGACCACCGTCTTTACGGAATCACGGTGAGGGATTTGAGCTTGCGTGACGACGGAACAACGGTCGCTGGAACGGAGGTCGAGATCGACGGAAAGTCATGGGTGGTGGTGAGCGAGAAGATCGGCGGCGACGGCTTCAAATATTTCAAGCTTTGCGCCGCCGACAAGTCTCGCAAAAAGAAGGGCACAACCAGGTCTTGCACAACATTCGATATCCTTGAGCACGCGAAGGACCCCGCTGTCGTCGTCAGTTTGGAAGCTGAAAAAGAGCGGGTGTCTCTAGCCATCTGTGTCTCCTTGGTTCTAGGGTGCGTGCACACGCCCATGTTCCTCAAGAATGATCCCAAGATCAAGATTAAAAAGAGCCTGGTCGACTTGAAAGATGAGGAAAAGGTCGGAGTGATGGCTGCCAGGAAGTTTGCATGGGAAAAAGTTGAGGGCGCGAAGACCAGTGACCTCATCAACCAGCACGAGCTGGCGCTACTCGCTTCGGATGCAGGCTTGGCGGAGGAACTAGCGAAAGAAGAATCTCTCCACGGGTTTCTAGGGCTAGATCGGATGGTTATTGAGGAGAGCCTCGTGTGGAGTAAACAGAAGATCCACGAGGACCACCTTTCTACGGTGGACCACTACATGAGAGGGGCGCAGTCTGCATACAAGCTGGGTCGAGTCGTGTGCTGGGAATCGTGTATGGCTCCGTTGGCAGCGGGCGGTCTTCACACCGAGCTTCCGCCCGGAGTGAAGCTCGAGAATGAGGAAACGGACACAATCCGATTCTGGCGTACACAAGAGGAGGTAGTGGGCGACGGGTACGGCTTGGCTACACGGGCGCTTCTGGCCAGGGCAAGGGACTCGGATGACGTATGTAAATGGTACAAGCACGCTCCGTTGTACAGGCTGATGCTCTTTAGCCGGCCCAGTGTGACCAATGGATGCATCTCGCCAACTACGGAGAACACCAGCAGGTGAGAGAGAGAGAGAGAGAGAGAGAGAGAGAGAGAGAGAGAGAGAGTTGAGCGATTTCAGTGTGTGTAGACGTACGTGTATTTGTTTTCCGGAAAGCTTTGACAATTTCGTCCCGCGTGTCAGAAACGTAATCATTCCTCGAATTCCTTTCGTTTTTTTCCTACACCTTTCGCAGGGTCAGCCCCACGCGTAAACACATAGTCGCGTTCAAGATTGCATCAGGGGGTAGCAAAACTAGGGGGGCAGATTTGGCGGTCATGAATGAGCTGCACGAAGGCTATGAACCGGTGGCAATAGAGAAGAAAAAGGTGGCAACCCTCTGGGAAAACAGGAGGCAACGAATGGGTTTCGGTCCGAAGAAAAAAAACGGACGGGTGAGAGAGCCAGGGAGCAAAGAGGCCAACGAGTTGATGCTGTTCATGCGGCGCATGATGCAGAAGAACGGGATTGATCCGGTCATGCACGGATGTGAAATAAATGAGGAGGATCTAGACGTTTGCTACCGGGTGCTGAAGGCGGACGAGGATAAGATCGGGGAGCGCGTAGACGAAGCACATCTGTACCCCGAGACTGAACGAGCCAACATCGATAGGGTTGCCAAAAAGTTGGAAAGAATCACTCTCGAGCAGTGGACGACGTTTAGCGCCGCCTTGGTCATACTGGATGCGACTTCTGGACCATGCCTGCGTCCACAAGACATACTGGGCTGCAAGGCACGAGACTTTCACATCCTCAACGAGAAACTCCGGGCCATTTTACCGGAAGATGGCAAGAATGCAAACGAGCTCGCGCGAAGCATCCACGGGCTTGTGGTGAACCACACAAAACATTCAAAGTGCAAAGGTGAGAGAATCGGTGTTGTTGATTTTACAGTTGGATTTGCTGTGTTTGACAAGTGCGTACGTGCTTAAGATGAAATAGTATTTATTTTCACTGACCACCGATTCGTATCAACAGGTGCGTACGCGGTCATGCTTGTGGTCGGCCGACGCTTAATGCGCGGGCTTCTCAGGCGCAAGCTTGATGACGCGATTGTGGCGCTGAGGCAATCGGGGGCTTCGGAGAAGAAAGTTGCCATGGAAGAGAAGAAGTACAATGTTGATTTGGGTGAAAACATCGGTCCCATCACAGAATTCGGTCAGAATTACAACAGGGGAAAGCTTTACACTCTTTTTAAATACGTCGGCAAGCATTGCCTTGGTTTGCCTTATTTCGCTGCCAACATTTTGCGATCCATGCACGTCACTGCCGTCTTGATAAAGGCAATAGAGGGGGGGAAAAAATACGACGACCCGGAAATAAAAGATATTTTCGCGCTCGCAAGACATGGCCAATTTTACCGTGAAAAAACGTACAACATGGTCAAGGCAGACTTGGACACGGCTGATGGTAAGACGTTTGTGGGACAAAATCATGGTTTGGCGGGAACTATTGGGGAAGTTGGTGCCAATGAAGTAAGGGAGGAGGCGAAAGAAAGTATTGCAAGCTGTGCTCATTTTCTGGATTTGTTTGACGAGGGACATGGCTTTAGTACGACGGGAGAAAGAAAGACTAGCACAGGCGCAGAGGTCCCACTGTCGTTGCAGTCTCTATTCGGACCGGGTGGTTTGACTGGATTCATCCAAGAGTTGTCTGTAGCATGTAGAGGGATGGCGGCATCAACTCAGATGCGCGTAGACAATGATCCGGGGTACTTGGAGGACAGAAGACGGGAGCAAGTCTTGAAGAGAAAGATCGAGCGAGAAGAAGTTAAGATAAGGGTTGCGGGTTTGGAGGAGAGGTGGGCGGAGTTAAAAGAGGCGCGGACGGTCACGGGACAAAAGCGCCCGGCCTCCGCGACTGTAGGCCTGGCGAGTGGCACGAAGAGAGGGAGACATCCGAGGAGCAAGGGCACATGTGATGACGCAGTTAGGTTGGAAATTTTGAGGGAGATGCACGCACTTTACGTACTGGAAGTGGAGAAGCTGTGTATTATGCCTAATCTGACAGTGCTTACCAATAAGGTTAAGGAGGAACTTGTTGGAAATGACCCACAGAAAGCATTGAAGGGGAAGCTCAGGGTTGGGAAGCCGAGCATACTTTGTGTGCCTGCCGTTGTAGAATTTCTCCGAGACTGTAATCCAGAGCTTTCGGGTAGGTTTGGTACGGCGTTCGGGGGCAGAGGTCAGAACGTCACAAAATTGCTTGGAAGGGTAGCAACGAACACAGAGTTGCCGGCTTTTGTGTGGAGGGATGCCGTCCTGAGCAAGTGTGGTAAAACAGAGTGCAAGTACTGCAAGTAAATATTTCTGGGAGGGTTGACTGGGGTTTGGTTGGATGAGACAAATGGATCAGACTAATACACATGTTTTGCTACTGAACGCACCCCGGATCGTGTCAGGGTTGTTCCACATACCCTGTCAGAGCCAAGTCGCTCTGAAGACTCCCTGCCAATTTTTACTGGTAACATTGGAACAGCAAACGCTCGCCGGGCACACTCTCAACCAGCGTTCATGGCGCCCCTGCTACAAGTGTCGAAAACGCCACACGTACTTCAGAATTTGAGCACGACAAAGGGGCAAAACGTATGCCAAACAAAGTGAAGGAGAAGGATATTAGGGACGCCCTTGCGACGCACCTCCGAGGAGAGATCGAGTGGCTGACGCCATCCGGGCCAATCGATGTATTCACGCCAATCGAGGTCATTGAGGTCAAGTGTAATCGGACAGGTCCTATCCTATGGTACGCACTACCGACTCTCTTGCGTCTGAGGTTAATATTTATACAAAACTTGAGATCCCAAAAACATAATAAAGGTCATTCACATCAGGGCATCTCTTTAAATATCATGGTCAAGTGCCGGGCAGTCAATTGTACGACAAAAGCTAGGTACGGCAAGGTACATAGAACACCTCTGTTTTGCAAACCTCATTGCTCCGAGGGAGACTGGATCGTCACAAACAAAGCATGTATATCCGAGGGGTGCACCAAAAAACCAAACTTCGGGATCGTGTGGCGCAAGCCTCTCTCCTGCTTCTCTCACAAGAAGAATGGCTACGTCGACGTCCTCAACAAGAGGTGTGAGTTCGATGGGTGTTTCAAACAACCATATTACGGGATCGTGTGGGGCAAGCCTCGCTCCTGCTTCTCACACAAGAAGGATGACTACGTCGACGTCCGCAGCAAGAGGTGTGAATCCGGTGGGTGTTTCAAACGACCATATTACGGGATCGTGTGGCGCAAGCCTCTCTCCTGCTTCTCACACAAGAAGGTTGACTACGTCGACGTCGTTAACAAGAGGTGTGAGTTCGATGGGTGTTTCACACAACCAAAATTCGGGATCGTGTGGGGCAAGCCTCTCTCATGTGGAGGACACAGACAAGATGAGTACGTCAACATCTGCAGCAAGAGGTGTGAGTTCGATGGGTGTTTCACACAACCAAAATTCGGGATCGTGTGGGGCAAGCCTCTCTCCTGCTTCTCGCACAAGAAGGATGGCTACGTCGACGTCAGCAGCAAGCGGTGCGAGTCATCGGTGTGCATCGTTATGCCGATGCTCGGGAGAGGCAGGGGAACATACAACGTAGGCGGTGTACACAAATGCGGGCACTGTATGCGACAGCAGCACCCCGACCTGGTGAAAAAATTCAAAGTAAGGACCGAGCAATTCATCTTGGCGGAGCTGCAGAGACAGATGACCGAGTTGGAAGGAAACTTCCTCTCGTGGGACTGCCCGCTGCCCTGTGCGATATCGACCGAGAGAGCCGACATGCTTTGGCAGATTGGATCAACGCTGCTACACGTCGAGGTCGACGAGACGGCGACGCACGAGGACGACAGGAACCGACTCATGCGCCTGTTGGCGGGGACGGATTGCATTGAACACATCGTAGTCAGGATTCACACGCACTCGTACGACAACTACAAACCGTGTGTGACCAAAAGCCAGATCAACGGCGAGTGGGTAGTGTCTTGTCGGCAGAAGGAGTTTGACCGCAGGATGGCTATCGTCGTGCCTGAGATCCGCAAGTTGTTGGAGGAGGGAAAGTCTGTCGTGAAGGTTATGTTTTTGAGTTGAGTTGATTTTTTAATCCACCATCTCCTTGCTTTCCCACAATTTAATTTTTACAGTAAAGGAGTAGAATCAGTAAACTTTGGAGCACCGAACGGTGCACACCTGTCTCATTCCATTGTGTGCCATGGCATCTCCTGCCAAGAAGCGTGCGAAATCCATTTTCGCCGACAAGGAGCCCGTGACGACGATTGAAAACCCCGATTTCGATAAAAACGACGTGGCCGAGGCCAAGACGGTGCCGAAAATGACGTTCAGGTCGCCGGTGACGATCGAAAACGTCTTCCGCCCGCCGGCTGCGCATCACGTCAAGTTTTTCTACCAGTGCAGGGCGGGCGAAAACAGCCAGCCGTTCGACCAGCTACTCCGCGAAGAAAAGGTCGCCTGGACCGAGTCGTTCCACGACAACAAGGCCCTGATGGGTTTTATCGTGTACACCATGCTTTTCCCCAAGCTCTTGCAGACCAGGATCAAGCTCAATGCCGCCACGTACCACTGGGCGCACCTCGACGCCGCGGCCGACAAAGGAAGAGTCAAGCTCGAACAGCGCCGAGAGGCGTACGTGCGGCTCAAGAGAGACGGCGTCACGCAGTCGGTGTTCATGGGACTCCCCCAGCGCACAAGCATCGACCCCGATGCTAACATATTGGACTTCATGAACATCAACGTCGACGAGGAGGACGAACGGTTCAGGTTTTTCATCAAGCGCGAGTTCAGCATCCTTCACGCCGCCCGTGGCCAGGTCGCGAATTCGTCGGTGTACACCTCGTGCGCCATGGCGCTGTCTCTGCTATGGTTCGCAACGACCGTGCTCGCGCGGCCGTGCTGCCTCGAGTCGATCATCCTGCCTCTATCGGTGATCGAGCGGCGGAAGATGGAACAGCAGTTTCACTGCCCGCCTGAGTTTTTTGACGGACCCGTGCACGGCTTCCAGACCGACTGGAAGCACGTGTTTGCCACCATCGGCACGCGCCACAGGAACATCGACTACACCCTTCTGGAGAAAGTGTCGGAGCACAGGTACATCGAAGGTGTGCACGTCGCAGACACCTACGCGGTGTACAGGGCGGCGTTCACGGCACCCAAAGACAGAGACGCCATCGCGGCCCTGCTCGAATCGTACAAGAAAAACTCAAAGCATGGCGTCGAATCCGGCGCGGTCGTGGGAGCGCTCGATGTCATCAGGGAAAAGCCGTCTCATTCCATCGGGAGCATGGACGGAAGCGTGCTGGGATCTATCCACATGACATACGGCGAACGTGCGTGTCTCGACGTTCGACGAGAGTGCATCAGGCTCGACGGGGGCGGGCCATCGCTGTTCGACACCAGCGTCGGCAACAAACTCGATGATATCCTGTCTCACTTCGACCGCGAGCTTTGGAAGGAAAGAAAGAAAGACAAGATCAGCAGAAATGTCGCCAGCAACATGGACCCGGCGGGCATGTCCAAGAAGATAGAAGGGGGAAAGATGTTGGACCCGACGGACGCTAAATCTGTGGAGAAGATGATCAACATGCTCAAGGCCCTGTCCAGGCAGGTGTGGAGGCCTCTCAAGAGCTTGGTGGGGGAAGCGCTGGGTGCAAGCATGGAATATCCAACCGCCTTCCTGCAGATTTCGCAGACAGAGGCGCAAACCCTCTTTGATTCCGCTGTCAAATCGAGGGTTACGTACGCGGACATTGACAACCTGTGTACGCTTCTCTTCGCAAGCTTCTCTTTCCAGCGGTCACAGGTGCTCAGAGAGGCGACCGTGCACGAGTTCGAGCTCGCGCCCGACTCGACCTGCTTCAAGCTTACCTTCAAAAACCGACGGTTCAAGACCTCGTCCTCCGGAGCAAAGGCCTCGGCGCCACCCGTCTCGCACTTCATGCTAACGCCCGAGCAGAGCATGATCATCAAGTTTGTGGCAGCCGTCGGCCACAAGTTCTGCAAATTTCAAAGTATTGAACCCAGCAGGAGGCTTTTTGTAAACTCCAAGGGCCAGAACTGGACTCAGAAAGACATAACGGCGCGCTTTAAAATACTGGGGAGGCAGTGGCTGGGTATTCAGAATTTTGGGGCACACATCTCGCGAACGTTCTGGGCGACACACGCACTGAATTCGGGCCAGATTAGCGGGTCCAACATAGAAGACTTTAGTAGCTTTCTACAAGTTTCCAGCTCCACTCTTCGCACCAGCTACATGGCCGCGGCAGCAAACACCGCAGCCCAAACTCTTGGCAACGAGGTGCTGGGTGCCGTCGTCAATGCCGCGTGCACGGGAGAGACGACGGAACGGGGGTCTCGTCCGTACGGTAGAAAGCTGAGTACGAGGAGGTTCGAGTTCGCCGCAGACATTCGGGCGTCTGTGCTACATTACGGAGGCAACAGCAGAAACATGTTCCGAGCTCTCCTACAGAAGAGAATGGATTCCCAACTATCGGAGGGGGAAGTGTGGTTCAGATGGGAGAATACTTTTTTTAGCGAGAAGGATGAGACTCTGTTTAAGAGGTTTGTAGAGAAGGCGACGAGTGCGTGAAGCTAGAGTGGACTTCTTCAAAAAGCTACACTCGCAAGGAAGGCCGCTCGGGTTCGTTATGCTTTTGCCCTTTTTACTCTCTCTCTCTTTTACTCTTTTACGCGTTGAGCACTTCCTGACCAAAGCCCTGGCTCGACTTGGGGATGCTACTTGGGGGGGGGGCGATGATGTGTTGAGGCACATTTTGACGTTTCTGTGAAAAAAAATGTTGTCGGGGGTAAACGATCATGGGGGCCGCGTGTTCTCTTGATGCTCATCAGAGATACAGAACAATCAAGGAGTATATCCACTCCAAAGAATGCATGACGTTCGACGTCGTGGAGGGTTTTCTGCCACCCCAGGAGTCGAACAGGTCGCCCGTGATCTTTATCGGAGAAAATCACAACGTGAATGACTCCGATGTAGCGAAAGCGAACAGAAGCGACTTTTCTCGCGAAGAGTTCGCAAAAAAGACATCCTGTGCAACAGCCCTCAGAGCCATGAACGACATCGTAAGTAAATGTAGCTCTCCCGGGGCCAAGGTGTACTTTGTGATCGAAGATGCTGTCAGCGATTTGTATGAAATGTACAGGCAACGTATGGGAATTGGATCCGATAAAATTAGAGAGTTTTCTACTCAAAATCAAAAAAGATTCGGTCTTCAAAATGCGATTAAAACAACGAAGTTACACGCACACCTTTACGAGCAGGGCATCGGTGTGATCAAGTTTGACATGTTCTACACCATGCGAGGGTTCTTTTCAACCACAAATTACATGACAAAGAAGATGTTGAACGAACCTTCTACCTTTTTCAATGCTATGATGAATGAAATGATTACCGCGGTATCCGAAACTCTCGTTTCGATGGGAAACAGTGCGTTTGACGTAGAAGGTGCTTTCGACGAGTGTTTTAATAGAATGACGACAGAGACCGAAATGTATCGATGGAGCGTTCAGAAGTACTTCGACAAAGAGAAACGAAAAGATGGCTCTTTGAAAAGATTCGTTACCAGACAAATGAACGATAGGAAGCTATCGCAATTTAAGAGGGATTACTTCGGCGAGGACACGGGTGGGGATGCAAATGGAGAAGAGGCCACGGAAGAGGATGTGTACGTGAAATGGGACGGGGAAAACTACCACTTCTCTCTCTTTCGCGTAGTATACTGGGTGTATTGTTTCACGAGCCTCGCCATAGACTCTGTAGATCAATCGAGTCGTCTCAACGATGATGTGACATTTGCGAGGGAAGTACTCGAGATTTATATGGAGGAAATCATCAAAGAACCGTACATGGCGAACATGTTTCACTTTATAACCTTGTGCGGTGACTTTATCACGTACTCGCTGTACCTCAGGAGAAGAGTCATGGAACAGAACACCGACAGCATATTTGTTGTTTTTGGAGGATCCGCTCATACGGATAGAATGGCCATGTTGTTGAGTCGTATCTCCACCCACAAACGAGATTTCATAAAGATATCAGACCGTGTGTGTGAAGAGCAGAAAAGTTCTCTTCTGCATCGGAAGTGTACCTATTCAGGGTTGGTCAGCGCCAGTGATACGGTAAGGCAACAGATGCTTCAACAATCTAAGGGAAACGACGGGAACGAAAAACAACCATGGTTCATGTCTACACCGGGACCTGCATCCACGATGCCTGTATCGAACACCCAAGCTTCCCAGGGAGGTCTTCTCCCGAGTAGGCTTACAATGAAAGACCATACGAGGTACATCTGAGGAGAACAATACCGCCGACGATCTGCTCGACGGGCCGCACAGGGGCATCCGCCTTCTTCTGCAGCAAGCCTCGGACCGTCGGCGGGAGCGGGTTTCGGACCGTCGTCACCTCGGGTGGATCGCCATTCTTCGCAAGCGCGGTGACGGCGGGGGCGCGGGAGCTCGGCCGGCCAAGCTTCGCCGGTCCAGCAGGCTGGTCCCGCGGTGGGGGGGAGAGGAAGCGAAAGAGTTCCTCGTGTCCGGAGCGCCGGATGATGTTTTCAAGAAGATCATTGGCTTTTTGTGATTTGTTCGGATTATGGAGTTGTGTGTCGGAGTTGTAGGTTGTGGACAATTTCTGATCAAAAAGTCGTCGTAACATCTTGACCAACGTAGCCATTTTTTAATGTATGTGTTGAATACCGAGCACTCGGATGACCCAGCCTCCGACCGAAGTCAACGACAGGATTGCCGGGTATCTCTCCAGAAAAGACGCACAATCGTTTGTGGATACAGATCGATACCGAAGCACGAACCTGAGCTGCAGCACCAACTGCCCCCCTAACCATACATGTTACCCCGCCGGCGATGACTGTCTTCTTGGAGAGAGGCGCCCCGGCCGCGAAAATTGTTGCCAGTTCGACCAGACCGCTGTCCATTTGCTTTTTGTGCAAGTGGTTGCGGCCATGCAACGTGTGGCGTTGTTAAATTTGTCTCCTACAAGTAATAACCGAGGCCCCGCATCCGAGGGATTTATACACGACCTGGGAAGGCTAATACCTGCGAACACTCAACCCCCTGTAGGTCCTACCTTTATCGAAGGCCGCAATCGAAACAGGGCGTTTGTCGTGTTGAATTTTATGTTTGCAAACGATGCGGGTGGTTGGTCTATCCCCAATCCATTCCTGGCGGAGTTGATGCGCCTCGGATCAAAGCTTTTCCGAGGGATAGTTGTCTACCTGCGTGACAACACGGATCTTATCGACATAATCGACCGCTCGGTTCGAGACAAGTCTAGGGTCTTTATAGAGACCATGTATACAACTGTACCCGTCGATATCCCTGTCGACATCTTAGGTGCTGCAAGAAATATCAAGGTTGTGCGCGGCGATTTCCACGGTGTGGTACCAACTCTTACGGAACAACGTCTGTTCGAAATACTCCGTCACAAACTACAACACGCAGACGATCTGGAAAGCAAGGCGGTCATGGACGTGCTTTATATAAACGACGGCCAAAATCAAGTGCGCTTCAATACCGTCATAGAAGCGTGCAATGGGACACGTTTTAGGGGATACATCTTGTGTCGCCTGATAGGTTTAACGAGGGTTATCCAGGGAACGTTCCACGGCGTGACTATATCCGTCATATCATCTACGGCTTTAGGTGGGGGTGCCGACGAACCACACGGGTTTAAAAATTTCAATGGGGGTAGTCTACAAGTCTTGCGCATCAGTCGATAAGGTCCTGGTTACCAAGTTCTTATTTTGGCCAGGCCCTCGTCTCAGCGACCAAGACGAGTGTCCATAAAAGTACTTTCAACAACATGTTTGTGCCGAGTGTGCGCAGGAGAAAAGAGTCATATTACAGGGGGCGATCGATCAGAGGCGGAGAGAGTTTGTTTCAGCAGCGGCA
>JAMASZ010000379.1 GCA_023301585.1 Alphaproteobacteria bacterium
TTGTCAAAAACACCCTCCATTTCAGGGTAAGTGAAATGGGCATCAACATTGGTATCTTCAACAACCAAATCAATCCATTTTTTTTCATTGACGCTTTCTACTCTAGAGCAGGCAGAAAAAGTTTTTTGTACATTCTGTGCTTTTTTTTCTTTTAATATTTGATCCATCAAACAAACAATGGAGGATGAATCTAACCCGCCAGAAAGGCATGAGCCCACACTAACATCTGCACGCAACCTAATATTAACAGAGTCTTTCAAAAGCCTCTTAAACTCTTCAGACTTTTCTTGGAAACTTCCATTGCTCTTTTTGACAATTAAATCATACCACTTTATGGAGCTAATCTTATTTGATGCTGTTAGGTTTATATTATTAAGATCATTTAAATAGAAGTGCCCTGGAGGCAGCTGATGCACGCCATAAAACATTGTTTCATCTGTATGATCTGTGACACCCCAAACCAAAAAATCATAGGCGCACTGATGATTTAAAACAGCCTTCCACTGTGGCAGTACTGTAAATTGTTTTATTTCAGACCCAAAATAAAAAATGCCCTCTGGGGACACCCAATAATATAGTGGCTTTATGCCAAAACGATCACGGGACAAAAAGACACTTTTTTTCTTTGTATCGTATATTGCAAAGGCCCACATACCATTAAAGCGATGTTGACAGTCAACACCCCATTCATCATATGCCGCTACAATCACTTCGGTATCAGAATTTGATATAAATTCATGACCTAATAGCTTGAGCTCTTCTCTTAATTCAATGTAATTATAGATCTCACCATTATAGGTAATCCAATAATTTTTATAGGCCATAGGTTGATGGCCTTTGGCTGATAAATCAACAATAGATAAACGTCGATGTCCAAAAGCTAGGTTCGCATTCTGCCCTATATCTTTATGATCTATTTCCCCATCAAATGTTTGAAAAAAAACTTCTCCAAAGTCATCAGGCCCACGATGGTTTATTATATCGCACATACCCTTTATGAAGGAGGCACTTTGGCCCTCAGGCGCAAAAAAACCAGCTATTCCACACATGATTTCTCCCCTCGCTTACCAATATAGATTTCCTTATAATCACCTAAGATAGTTTGCATTATTTTAATCTGCTCATGTCATGCTTCAATGTAAGCACAAGATTTTTTTGTTTAACTAATTTTAAGTTACCAGACATAAATCAACCTTTACTAGTTAAAATCAATAAAATTTTAAACGCTGTAAACTCTAAAAAAAAACAATTAAAAATAATTTTACACATTCTTAGCTGTTTTGCCCCCAATTCACAAGAAAACGGATAGCTTTTGCATTAAAGAGAGTAACATTTAATAAATTACAGAATATCTCTTCTGCTATCTTTTGATAGAACGGATATATTCAAAAAATTGGCCCTAAGCCCTACAAATCATTGAATTGCCTCTAACATATTGATGAAATATTCGTTACAGTTGCTTGTTAGGTACGTTTCAGACAGTTATTGCTAAAAAACTTGTTGTTCTTATATCTGCATATAATATTGTAAGTCGAATAACATATTGTTATATATCTAACAATTCAAAATAAAGGCTTTAAATGTTTAATAATAAGACAATCCTCATAACAGGCGGGACAGGTTCCTTCGGTAAACAATACACTGAAACCATCCTCAAGCGTTATAAACCAGCACGTTTAATCATTTTTTCGCGTGATGAGCTTAAGCAATATGAGATGCAGCAAACCTATAACGACCCTTGTATGCGCTATTTTCTAGGAGATGTTCGTGACCCTGAGCGTTTAAAACAAGCCTTTATCGGCGTCGATTTTGTAATCCACGCAGCTGCCATGAAACATGTACCTGCTGCGGAATATAATCCGATGGAATGTATAAAAACCAACGTCCATGGCGCTGAAAACGTTATTAAAGCCGCTATTGAATGTGGTGTTGAGAAAGTCATCGCACTTTCTACTGATAAAGCCACAGCACCTATTAACCTTTACGGCGCAACTAAACTCACTTCAGACAAACTCTTTGTTGCCGCCAATAATACAGTAGGCCAAGGTAAAACTCGCTTTAGCGTAGTTCGCTATGGCAATGTTGTGGGCTCTCGTGGTTCAGTTGTTCCGTTCTTTAAAAAAATAATTGCGGAAGGCGCAACCAAGCTTCCAATCACCCATGCCGACATGACTCGATTTTGGATTACTTTGCCGCAAGGCGTTGATTTTGTTCTTAAAAACTTTGACCGTATGCAAGGGGGCGAAATATTTGTTCCTAAAATTCCATCAATAACGATTACAGACCTTGCCACTGCAATGGCACCAAACCTAGAGCAAGAAATCATCGGCATCCGCCCAGGTGAAAAACTACATGAAGCCATGTGCCCTCGTGATGACTCACACTTGGTTTTGGAATTTAATGACCATTATGTTATCCGCCCGACAATCTCTTTTGGTTGGAAAGCTGACTATATTCAAAACAAACTTGGTGAAAAGGGCAAGGCCGTTGAGTTGGGTTTTGAGTATAACTCATTGGAAAATAATCATTATTTGAACATCGAAGAGATCAAAGAACTTAACGAGAATGTCCGATAAAAAAAGTCATTACATCCCTTATGGACGACAGCACATCACCGAAATAGATGTAAACGCCGTAACGGAAGTTTTACGGGGCGACTTCATTACCCAAGGCCCGACAGTTCAAAAATTCGAACAAAAACTTAGCGATTATTGTGCCGTCCCACATGTTGTTGCCGTCAACAGTGCTACTACCGCTCTACATATTGCCTATCATGCCCTCGGTTTGACTGAAGGGGATGAACTATGGACAGTGCCTAATACCTTCGTTGCGACATCAAATGCGGCCCTTTATTGCGGCGCAGCGGTTAATTTCGTTGATATTAATCCAAACACCTTCAATATGTGTGTTGAAAGCTTAAAAAAGAAGCTGAAAAATGCTAAAAAAATACCGAAAATAGTTGTTCCTGTCCTTTTCTCTGGCCTACCATGCGATATGGAACAAATTCACGCCCTTTCTAAGGAATATGGATTTAAAATCGTCGAGGATGCTTCTCATGCAATTGGCGGCTCTTACAAAGACACTAAAACAGGGAATTGTGCCTATTCTGACATCACAGTCCTAAGCTTCCACCCTGTTAAAATTATTACAACAGGTGAAGGCGGTGCCTGTACAACCCAAGACCCTGAGCTTGCTATCAAAATGCAAGAATTACGTTCCCACGGTATAACAAAAGATCCAACTCGTATGGATGGCGAAACTGAAGGTGGTTGGTATTACCAACAAACTGACTTAGGCTACAATTACCGTATTACTGACATTCAATGTGCCCTAGGCGCCAGCCAGATGAATTCTCTCGATAAATTCATTAATGCCCGCCGTAAAAAAGTTGCTTATTACTTTGATAAACTTGAAGAAGCGAACCTACCCCTGCTTATGCCAACAAATGATACAAATCAATCCTCGTGGCATTTATTCATTATCCGCCTTGATGTCTCCAAAACGGATAAAACCCGCAGACAGCTATATGATCACATGATCGCACAGAATATCGGCGTAAATGTCCATTACATCCCTGTACATTTACAGCCCTACTATAAAAACCTAGGCTTTAAAGCAGGCGACTTCCCAAATGCTGAGGAATATTATGATGCATGCCTGACAATTCCGCTTTACTATGACCTTAAACAAGAAGAACAAGACTATATTGTCCAATCCCTGAAAGAGTTTTTTGATGAAAAATAAGAACCCCTATATTATTGCTGAGCTTGCAAATGCACATAATGGTGATTTTGATACATTAATGCAGCTTGTTGATGCAGCGGCCTCAACCAAGGCCGATGCAATCAAATTTCAATGGTTTTCACCAGACACGCTCTCCCTCAAAGACTTTGAATGGTATAACGTTTATATTAAGCTTATGTTTACTGAAGAAGAGTGGGATAAAGTTATTGCGCGTTGCCATGAACATGGACTTGATATTTGGGCGGACGCTACCGACCATTCTGCATTAGATCGCATTAGGCGCCACGAAGATAAAATTACTGGGATCAAAATCGCGGCCACAGGTTTTTTGGACATGGATTTGGTAACCAAGGTCATGGCCTTTGATAAACCAACCTTGCTTGGTATCGGCGGTCACACCGATGAAGTTATTGAACGCCACATTAATCTCTATAAACAATATAATCCCAATATAATCCCACAACACGGCGTACAGTCATACCCAACACAGCCGGAAGACGCGACGATGGCGCGTATTGCGCACATTAAAAACAAAACAGGCCTACCGCAATCTTTTGCCGATCACGAAGATGGCAGTTCTGACTTAGCATTGCTAATGCCACAATACGCCTTCTTTGCAGGGGCCTCCATAATTGAAAAGCATATCTGCCTTGACCGAGCAACTGAGCCATATGATTATTTTTCATCCCTAAATCCTGATGAATTTACAACTTTGGTTACCAACATGAATCAGTGCACCAAAATTATGGGCACATCTGAGCTAACCGACAATCAACGTAAATACCTCAAGGCGGCCACCTATGCCATTGCCACCAAAGACATGAAATCTGGGAATGTTATTTTTACAGAACAATTAAAATTCCGCCGTACTTCACAACAAAACATTTTAAACCCTGATGAAATCAATAATGTCCTGCCCGCAAAATTAACCCAAGACATCACGGCAGATCAAGGCATCACCAAAGATTTAATAAAACCTTACAAAATTATAGCTACCGTGCCATGCCGTATGAAATCGTCGCGCTTAAAGCAAAAAGCCCTGCTCGAGATTGATGGTATTACCTCAATTGAGCGTTGCCTGATTAATGCTATGTCTATACCCGAAGTATCCGAAACTGTCCTTGTGACCTCAACACACCCCGATGATGATGCCCTCGAAGAATTTGCAAACGAAAATAGGTATAAGTGCATCCGTGGCTCTGAAGAAGATGTATTAGAGCGCATGTTAAAAGCAGGAGAGCAATATAATGCAGACATTGTGTTGCGCATTACGGGCGATTGCCCTGTGGTTTCATTTGAAATTATGTCCGATATGATTCAACATCATATTAAAAATGACCTTGATGCGACCTATTGTCACAACCATGTTCCCGTTGGCACAGTCGGTGATGTTTACAGCTTCGTAGCCCTTAAAAAACTACGTGAGAAAAACAAAGTCACAGATTTTAGTGAATATTTAATTATGTACTTCATTAATAATCCTGAAATTTTCAAAGCTGAAGAATTTGTTCCTGATGAGTATTACCAAGATCATTGGCGCGTGACCCTAGACGAAGACACAGACTTAGAATTACTCAGACAAATTTATAATTACGCAAATGTCGGTAGCGCACCTCTTGCTTATGTCAGTTTAAAAAACTTCTTCAAAGACAACCCTGAAGCCTCAAAAATAAATGACAGTACAAATTTAGTCTATAAAACAGACCCAAAACTGATTGAAACGCTGAAACAAAAAACAAAGATTGCGTCATAGATTCATGCCACAAAGAATTCTTATAGCCACAGACTCCCTAGGGGCGCCGCGTAATGATGAAGAGGTCATCACCTATGATGAAACATGGGTAGGCATGATAACAAAAAACCTTAAATCCCAAGGGCATGAAGTCATTGCCTTTACTGATAACGGCTTATCTTCCATCGCCCTATTCAGAAACGTTAAAAGTAAACTCACGCTCTATAACCCTGACATCGTAATCACCCAATATGGCATCGTTGATTGCGCCCCTCGCGTTTTAAAAAACCGTGAAATATTACTAAGTAAACTCTTCTTCCTTTCTAAGCCTGTGCATTACATCGCCAAGAAATACCACGCCCCCTTAAGTAAAATTCGAAACATCTGTTTAACACCGCTCACGCTTTTTCAGGAAAACGTAGAAGAAATTTACACGCTATTTAAAACAGATAACAACGCGCAAATCATTACAATCGCTATTGCACCAGCGAACGAGGACTACATTAATAAATCACCTCGTATTCAGGACAATATAGACCGTTATAATACCGCTCTGAAAGACCAATGTGATCAATTCATTACCTATGAAGGCGTTGATGCGTCCACGATATACCTACCCGACGCTCATCATTTAAATAAAAAAGGGCACGAAGTCTTATATCAAAAACTCTTAACCGCTTTTTGATAACCTCATGAATTTAACTCAACTTTTAAACTCATCACTATGTAAGGCAACAGGCATCTATGGCTTAATCGGAATATTCCGTAAGTTGATCCCTTTCCTTTTACTTCCTGTATTAACGGCCTACTTGTCACCAGAAGATTACGGCCTACTTGCGCTCTACACAATCTTGCTAACCGTATTCATCACCCTGTCATCAGCTGGCGTCATTGGGGCAGCAGGCCGTGAATTTTTCGATAAAAATAAGCAGGCCTTTTCAATTTATATCACCAACTGTCTGCTGATTATTGCCGTTGCCACGGGCGTCTGTTCCGCGGCTCTCTATCTCTTTCAAGATTTTATCTATCAAGTGTTCTCAGTCCCTCCACAGCTCCTATGGACGATTATCACTATCGCATTGGTTACTAATATTCTTCAACTTAATGTCACTATTTTTCAATCTGAACAACGTCCGCTCCCATACGGAATCTGGATTATTGCCTTTGCAGTGATTGAAATTGCCTTCTCGCTCTATCTGATTGTCGCCGAAGGCAGAAATTGGGAAGGCCGTGTTTATGGACAAGTCATTGCAGCAAGTCTTTTCCTTCCTGCGTTGCTCATCCTATTAAAGCTCAGAGGGCTTATTAGCTTAAATATAAACGAGGCAGACACTAAAGCCGCCCTGTCTTTTGGAATTCCACTTCTGCCTCATATGCTCGCTGGACTTGTTATTACCATGACCGACCGTCTACTCCTCTTGCATATAATGGATAAAGAAGCCGTGGGCATTTACACTGTAGGCTCTCAAATTGGCTTGGTTGTTAGCATGGTTGCCTACTCTTTTAACCAAGCATGGGCGCCATGGCTCTTTAATAAATTAACCATAGGTGATGAAGCAGACAGCAAGAAAATTGTTAAAATCACTTATCTCTACGCCGTGGGGATCACCGTCTTTGCCATAATTTTTGGCTTAGCCTCCTATCTTATCTTCAAATGGCTCATTGACCCTAACTATGCTGCGGCCTACGGCGTGACAATCATCATCGCATTATCGGGCGCAATGACGGCACTTTACTATATGATGGGCACCTATATTACATTTCAGCGAAAAACCAAGATTCACTCCTATATAACAGTGATAATTAGCATTATTAATATTGCCCTCTCCTATCTATTTATTCTACAGTATGGTATCTACGGGGCAGCAATTGGGACATTATTGGCAAATTTAGCTGCCTTTGTTTTAACCGCACTTTATGCGAATAAAATACACCCAATGCCATGGAAGATTTGGCAAAAAAAAAAAGAGATAGAAAACAAAAACTATGAGTTTTAAAACTGAACAAGAAAAATTCTGGGCTGGTAACTTTGGCGATGATTATACCGATCGTAATGAAGGCATCAATTGGATAGCATCTAATACCGCCTTTTTCGCCAGGATTTTCAAATCAACGGGTGTCGTAAACTCACTCACCGAATTTGGTTGCAACCGCGGTTTAAATTTGAAAGCGATTAACGCCCTGCTCCCCGATTGTAAATTAAACGCAATTGAAATTAACGACTACGCCGCCAAAATGGTCGAAGAAGAATTAGGGATCGACGTCTTTAATGGCTCCATTTTTGATTACACACCAAAAACACCTGCGGAAATGACTTGTATTAAAGGTGTTCTTATTCACTTAAACCCTGAATTTTTAGAACAAACTTATACTAAGCTTTATGAAGGATCTTCTAAATATATCTGCATCGCAGAATATTATAACCCTTCCCCTGTTACAATCTCATATCGTGGCCATGAAGACAGATTGTTTAAACGTGATTTTGCTGGCGAAATAATGGCTAAATATCCTGATCTTACATTAGTTGACTATGGTTTCACTTACCACAAAGACCCTCTATTCCCACAGGACGACCTTACTTGGTTCCTAATGAAAAAGAATTAATTCAAATGAAGTATTGTACTAAATGTGTCATGCCGGACACCAAACCTGATTTACGTTTTGACGATGCTGGAGTCTGTAGCGCCTGTAACAACATTGAAAACCGTAACAACATCGATTGGGACGCTCGTAAGGCAGAGTTTCTATCGGTCGTTGAAAAATACCGATCAAAAGACGGATCAAACTGGGACTGTATAGTCCCCGTTAGTGGTGGTAAAGATAGTACGTATCAAGTTTTAAAACTTTTGGAACTAGGTCTGAACCCATTGTGTGTAACGGCAACCACCTGCGACCTTGCCGATATTGGACGCGATAATATTGAAAACATAAAACGTCTTGGCGTTGATTACATTGAAATATCTCCAAATAAAAAAGTGCGTGCTTCATTAAACCGCATTGGTTTGAAAGATGTCGGTGACATTTCATGGCCAGAGCATGTCGGCATTTTCACTATTCCTATTCGCGCTGCGGTGCAACATGATGTGCCTTTAATTATTTGGGGAGAGAACCCACAAAATGAATATGGCGGCCCTGCCGCTGCCGAAGAAGACAATACCCTATCCCGTCGCTGGCTAGAAGAATTTGGTGGCCTTCTTGGTATGCGTGTTAGCGATATGATTGGCATTGATGGCATCCGCAAAAAAGACCTTATCCCCTATACTTATCCTACCGATGACGACATAAAAAGAATTGGCGTTACTGGTTTATTCCTTGGATATTATTTCCCATGGGATGGCTATACAAATGCATTACTCGCACAGGCCCATGGTTTTAAAACCAAGACAACTGTCGTTGAAGGATCTATTGCCAATTACGAAAATCTTGACAACCATCAGACGGGTATCCACGATTATTTTAAGTTTCTCAAATTTGGTTTTGGACGTGCAACAGACATTGCTTGTTTGCACGTGCGCCGTGGCCGTATCTCGCGCCGACAAGCAATAGACATTATCAACATCCACGATGGTAAATTCCCATGGACGTGTTTGGACAAACAGATTGCCGATATTCTTGAGCCTTTAAATATGACTGTTGAGGAATTCACACAAATTTGTGATCGATTTACAAATAAGAAAATCTTCAAAACTGATACGCAAGGTAATTTTATCAAGGATACAAAAGGTAACCTAACAAAAACGCATCACCCAGAATAAAAGCAGCTTAAAATGAGCATTCTTCTTGTAAATACAGGACTATCTAACATCGGTTCAGTTAAACGTGCTGTTGAAGAATGCGGAAAAAATTGTTTTATTGCTGATAAACCTACGGAAATATCTAATGCTTCCCACGTTATAATACCTGGAGTTGGCAGCTTCGGCGACGCTGTAAATATTTTAAAAGATAACGGTTGGGTCGACACACTTTATGAACATGCCATTCAACAAAAACGACCTCTTCTTGGCATTTGCCTCGGCATGCAACTCCTCCTTACTGAAGGGTTTGAGCACGGCATCAACCAAGGGCTAAACCTAATTCCTGGCAAAGTAAAAAAGATGCAAGACGACACTCTACGTATGCCACATGTGGGCTGGAATGAAATTACACCACGCAATAATGACGCATTGTTAAAAGACATCCCCGCAGGTACGGATTTCTATTTTGTTCACAGCTACCACGCCATCCCTAATGATCCTGATCATATTTTGGCAACGGTGCCTTACGGCAAAGATTATGCCGCTGTTATTGGTAAAGACAATGTCTGGGGCACGCAATTTCACCCTGAAAAAAGCGGCTTTTCTGGCTTTAAGATTTTGGAGAACTTTTTAAATCATGCTTAAAACTAGAATAATTCCTACCATGCTGTGGAAAGACTCAACATTGGTAAAAGGCCAAGCCTTTAACAGTGAACGTAGAACGGGGACTATATTACCAACTTTAAAAGTTTACAATCGCCGCCAAGTCGATGAGTTAATCATCATGGATATCACTGCAACCGCTAATAACCGTAGACCTGACTTTGATGCTATTGCCGATTTTGCCGATGAATGTTTTGTCCCCCTTACTATTGGCGGAGGCATAAAAACCATCGAAGACATTGCAGAATTATTAAAAGCAGGTGCCGATAAAGTTGCCATCAACAGCGCAATTTATACAGATAAGCAGTTTATAGAAAAAGCAGCTAAAAAATTCGGGAGTCAATGCATTGTTATCGCCATTGATGCAAAAAAGAGGAATAATGGAAGTTACGAATGTTACTCTCACTGCGGTCAAACACCAGAAGGTTTAAAACCTGATTCATTAGCGCAAGAAATGCAAAGCATGGGCGCAGGAGAAATCCTAATCACCTCTATTGCCAATGATGGAATGATGGAGGGCTATGACCTTGACCTTATTAAATTAGTCTCGGACGCTGTAAAGATCCCCGTAATCGCTGCAGGCGGTGCAGGTAGTTATGATGATTTCCACCAAGCCATCTCAACAGCAAACGCATCAGCCGTTGCCGCCGCCAGTATGTTTCACTTCACCGAACAAACTCTCCACTCGAAGCAAAACAATACCTTGCCAACAAGGGGATATCCGTTCGTGATGTCCATAAGTTCAAATCATGAATCACCTAGGAATACGTGTTGATGCTTCAGCCACAATCGGCATTGGTCACCTTTTCCGCTGCCTTAACTTTGCAAACTACGCACGCAAAAATTTTGAAACCATAACCTTTATCGCTCACACTCCTTCCGATTTTTACCGTGAGAAAGTTAAAGAATACGGATTTGAGTTACAAACAATCATGGAACAAGACGACCTTGAATTCTTAAGCGCGCAAAGCTATGATTTTGTAATCAAAGACCACTACACTCTTGATGACAAATGGGAAAAAAACGCACGTGCCAAAACAACAAAACTTATTGTAATCGATGATTGCGCGCATAAAAACCATAAGTGTGACATATACATTAACCAAAACCCTGTCACTATCACCCCCTCAAACTTACCCAATGATTGTATGATATTGAGCGGCCTACGCTACGCCATTCTTCCTGAAACATTACTAAACTTAATAAACAAACCGATAAATAATGACATTCTAATTTCCTTAGGAGGAAGTGATCCAACGAATGAGCTGCAAAAATGCCTAACGGCATTTAAAGACATGGATACTTTTCAATTTCATTTCATCGCAGGAAAAGAAAACCTGAACGCTCATGAGATAAAAAAATCTTGTGCCAAAATCTCTCACTTTACTTACCATCATTTCATCGACAATATTCACGAACTTGCCGCCACAATGCGCGCCTGTATAACCGCAGGAGGCACGTTGCTACGTGAGTTAATATATATGCAAACGCCATGTTATTTAATTACCAATCACGACAACCAAATCCCTATTGCCGATTACTTTAAATCTCAAAATGCAGTTTTTTATGCTGGACATCACAACACGATATCCACCGATGATATAAAAACATCTTTTAGAAATTTTATAAATAATGAAAGTGCATTAAAAGCTTATAAACAAAATATGACTTGCTTGCTTGATGGTAAGGGACTCCCCCGAATTACTAAAGTAATCACAACTCCATCAATTCAATTAAATCCCGCGACAATGAGCCATTGTAAAGTTGTTTATGATTGGCGAAACCACCCCACAACCCGCCAACATTCAAGCAACAGCACCGAAATAATCTTAACAACACATAACAAATGGTTTGAGCGTAAATTAAATGATAACCAATCCCATATCTTTATTGCGCAAACAAATAACGCGGATATTGGCGTTTTACGCTATGATGCGTCTAAACATGGCCTAACTGTTTCACTTTACCTCTCCTCAGACTATCACGGGTATGGTTACGGCACAGTAATATTACTGGCTGGTATAAAGACTTTAAAGAAAAATGGTTTGACACCAACTACGCTGATTGCGAAAATCCTTGAAGATAACAAAGCATCACAAAATGCATTTAAAAAGGCTGGCTTCGTACAAGTGAGTAAAGACAACTGGAAAAAGGATTTATTATGAGTTTTAAAATTGGCGATCGAAAAATTGGTTTAGAACACCCAACATATGTCATCGCAGAATTGTCATGTAACCATAATGGTGACATTAATGAAGCCTTTGCAGTCATTGATGCTGCCGCAGATGCTGGTGCAGACTGCGTTAAATTACAAACGTATAAACCCGAAACAATATCACGTGATTTTGGTGATAATAATATTAATATTAAGGGCACCGAATGGGATGGTTATTCCACTTTTGACCTTTATAAAAAAGCTTACACTCCATGGGATTGGTATCAAAAACTAGCTGACCATGCAAAACATCACGGAATGGATATTTTTTCTTCCCCTTTTGATGAGACAGCTGTTGACTTCTTAGTTGAACAAAACACACCATGCCTCAAAGTTGCTAGCTTTGAAGTAGTTGATACAAAATTACTCGAAAAAATGGCAAAAACTGGATTACCCATTATCATGTCCAATGGCATGACGACACCTGAAGAACTGACTCGTGCCGTAAGCATCCTGCGTGAACACGGCTGTAAAGATTTATCACTTCTACATTGCAACAGCGGATACCCTGCATTATTTGAGGAAGCAAACTTAAAAACAATTCCTGTACTCTCTGATGTTTACGCCGATGAAAATGGCCCATTAACAGCTGGCCTTTCCGATCATACATTATGGGCAGATCCGGAGACACGTCAAATTCCAATGGGACACATCACCCCAACAGAATCCGTTCGTTTTGGAGCACGTATTATAGAAGTACATTTAATGTCAAGCCGTGCCGATAGCCGTGCGTTGATGGAAGATAAAAAAGGTGGTTTTGATTGGGCTTTCTCACGCGAACCGCATGAGTTAAAGCAAATGATTGATTGCATTCGTGCCGTTGAAAAAGACCCTGAATGGCAATATGACACTCAAGCTGAACGCGATACTGCAGCCCTTACCCACGGTAAAATCTGGATGTGGCCAACATCAAAAGAATGGCCAAGCCGCGGCGTGCGCCCTTCCCTATACGTTACCGCCAACATTAAAAAAGGCGACAAACTTATATTCCAAGGAGGGCATACTAACGACGGTAATTTTGACTCCATACGCCCCAACGAAGGTTTAGATATTCAATATACAGATATAGTAAACGGAGCAAAAGTAACCCATGACATTAAAATGGGGGAGCCTTTAACATGGAAACATGTGCTCCTAAAATGAATGTTTTTCAAATAATGAGTTATCTAAGTTCTATTGAAAAAGAATTTGATGTACACGATTGGGCAATTAACAATATTCATATTTGGCCATCTTTAAAAATTCATATTTATTATAAAATCTTTGAACATTATGATGAGCATTTTAACTTTCCATCATCAGCACAGTCACCATTTCAAAAGATAAAAGAAATATTTAATGTTTCACTATCTTTTATACATAGCAGCCTTTCAAAAAAACAAAAACATTATGATGCTTTAATATTAGATAACGGTTTGTCATACGACACTTTAAATGGCAAATGGTTTGGAAAATTTACAGATACAATCAAAGAAAAATTAGACCGCGAAGACACTTCCTCTTTGACACTCTCTACAAATAAGGAATTTTTGTTCCCACGCCACTACACACATTATCACATCCTACTTCAGCGAAAATTACACCTTATTAAAAACAAGATTACACCTATTTCCCAAACCATTGCAGCAGACGGTATAGAAAATTTACAAACTAGATTAGAGACTAAATTTTCAGAAATCGAATGGAACCTTCTTCCTCTTGCTAAATCTAATACTTTAATAATTGAGATCTGTTCGGCCTATTATAAAAAATTAATCCGTAAGTTCACGCCTGATAAATGTTATGTTATAAATTATTATAGCACTATGAACGCAGGATTTTGTAAAGCCTGCTGGGATTTATCTATTCCACTCCATGAAATTCAACATGGTGTACAAGGATACGGTCACGCTGCCTATTCAAATTGGAATAACGTACCCGAGAGTGGCTTTAATACACTCCCCCAACATTTCGCATGCTGCCAGCAAGCAGATGTAGATGTAATTCAAGAATGGGCAGATGAAACACCACATAGTGCTTATATCTTAGGAAACCTCTACCTTGAAAAATTACAAAACAACAAAACACAAAGCCATTTAAATTTTGAAAATTTCTTTCAACATATTAACACCCCTCATTCAAAAAATTATTTAATTACCTTACAAACTGGAATGAGCCTCCCCCAACCTATCATTGATATTTTAAAAAATTGTCCCAATGTCTTTTTTTGGATCAGAATGCATCCAACAAATATTTGTGATATGCCTAAAATCATTCAAAAGCTTAAAGAACAAAACATTCATAATTATAATATTGAAGAATCAAGCTTAACCCCCCTGTATATCATTATGCCATTTATGAATGCGCACATAACAATGAACTCCTCTACGGTAATAGAGGCCGCATATTTTAAAATTCCATCATGGATTTTGGATGTAACTGGCGCGCTTTATTACCAAGAATATATTGACCAAGAAATCGCGTTTTATGAAACTAACATTGATACAGGCATAGATAATTTAGCTAAGTTATGCAGTATAGCTTAAGTTCTTCACCGTCATGTAAAAGGGCACAAATTAAAATCGCTTACAAAAAGTCATCGCAATGTGAATAGCAACTACTTTTGGCAACCTCATTATTTATAAAGCCTTTTTGACAACGTCAATAATGTAGTCTTGCGTTTTAGCTTCCAGATACGGATGCATCGGAAGGCTAATCACACTCTGCGACAATTTTTCAGCCACTGGCGTACCGCCAGAAACTACAGGAAAACGTGTGTAAGCTTTTTGCTGTGATAGAGGGATTGGTTAATAAACCGCCGTTGGCACGCCCGCTTCTTTACAACGTGCAGCAAAATTATCACGGTTTAGC
>JAMASZ010000380.1 GCA_023301585.1 Alphaproteobacteria bacterium
CAGAGGGCAATCATCACAAGTAATTATGGCGTTACCAGGTAGCCTCAATGATATCAATTTCATCAAAGATGCTGAACGTTTATTGCTGAAAATTGGCGGCACTATTTATAACTTCCCTCTAGAAAATGCGGATGAAAATTTTTCTTATTTTCAAAAATGTATGCAGACATTGAACATTCAAGTATCAAGCTCTTCTACTGCTAGACCTCCGAGCCCTAAACCATTGGCCGCGAGCACAAGAAGTTTAAGCCAACCATCACGCGCTACGCCAATCATCGAAGCACCTCCGCCAAAACCAATGGTTCAAGCGATGCCAGAGCCTATGTATCTGCCAGAAGTGTCAACGGAAGTTGTTCCCGCGCCTAAGCCAATGAGAGAAGAAATTATCGCGCCGACCCAGCTGGTGGCGCCGACACCGCTTCAAGGTGACAACGTGTATTCAGAGGCTATTGATAATCAAACATTATATCACGATGTAAAAAAGCTTAATATGTTTTCACCTTCATCTGAGCGCGTAATTGTTTCTCAAAAAGGAAATGTCTACGGCGAGATTGATGCCGCGAACGAGAATGTGCAAAATATCAATTCTAACCAACCTGCGAGAAGTAATAGGTATGACCCATCAATTTATGGGCAACCTGTTGACGTTGAGCCGTTAATGCCTGCTCCTACATTCTCACCAGTGGCGCCTGTGGTTGATACGCGCCCAGCTGTTCCAACGTTAGAGCCTGTAAGCCCAGTGAGAGCAAGAGCCGCAGTCAGTAAACCTTTTGAAGCTGTTAGTATTGCGCCAAAAACACCTGAACAACTTGAAACGCCTCCGTTTGTCGAAGAAGATAAAGTTGTTATGGAGGCGGTTATGAGTGCAGAAAAAACAGCGCCAGTTGTTAAAAATTCTAAGCAGTTTGATACTATGCTCAGTGATGTTGAGCGTTCTGAAACTCAACAAAGACAAGAGACACGTCTGAAAGAGCAGCTCTTAGGTGGTTCAAATTCTTGTGGAGATGCTGAATATAGCGGTGAAAATACAGCTGTTATCCAGAACTTGACTAGAAAACTAATGATTTTGGAACGTGAGAAAGAAGATTTGAGAACAAAATTAATAGGATCAGGTAACGAGCTAATCAAAGACGTAGCGGCATGTAACACGCCTATAGATGAAAATTTGGATGAACCTTTAAGTGATGAGGTTATTGAAAAATTTGAAGACACTATTAATAAATTACGCGCAGAAAATGAGTTATTGAGAGAAGCTTCTGTTGAGGGTGATGGTGAAGAATCTAGCGCCTTAGAAGATGAAATTGATGGACTGCAACAGCAAATTAACGGTTTGATTGAGCGTAATGATACCCTTCAAGATGAAAATTTTGATCTTCAAAAAGGTATAGAAGCTGCAGCAGAAAAAGTTGTTGATGAGAAGCAAAGCATTGATAAAGTTAAAGAATTGTTGTCTGAGCCATCAAAAGAAGAGCCAGTTAAGGAAGATGTTGAATTACCAGAAGGGAATGTATCTGACGCTTTAAGTGAGTTAGAAATATTATCTAATGAGAATTTAGACATTATAGATAAATTTGAGGACGTTACGGGTGAAAAAATAGAAACCCTAGTTGACGATGATTTTGATATAAACACGACTCAGCCTTAAATAAAAAATATTTATATTTCAATAACTTAGCAGGATTTTTTCCTGTTTTTCTTATAAAAATCATATTTCACATATATATGTAACAAATTGTTAATACTTTGCCAGTAAAATTAGGAATGGTTAGGTGTAAAAGATTATTAGTTATTTTTGTCGAAAATTATAGTAGAATCAAATTTCTAGTGAGTTCTTCACACTTTATTTTAAATATTTCTAATTCTAGGGGCAGGTAATGGTCGATGACGTATCCGTACAGGGCAGTGGTGCTTCTGGCAAGAAAATTAAAATAGAATTTCCAAAAGATGGTAATGATAAATCTATTAATGTTGATGCAAATTCACAGATAGAACTTGAGGGTATTGATCTTGAAAACGCCAAAGTGGACATCCTTGGTAACGATTTAATTATTTCAGATCCTGAAACAGGTTCTCAACTTATTTTAGTTGGAATGGTTTTATACTTATTCGATGAAGATTCAGGTCTTTCTTTCTTTATGGACGGTGTTGAAGTTTTCGCTCAAGATTTCTTATCTAAAGTTGGTGAAGTTGGTAACTTATCCGTTAAAGATTTTATTGAGATTTCAAGTATTTTGCCAGACGCTAAAGCCAATTCAGATGCGGATGCAGAAGGTAACCCTGAAGAAGGTGAAAAATCCAAAGAAGAAGCAGCAGAAGAAGTTAACGAAGCTTTATTTGCCATTTCAACCGCTATTAATGACGCACAATACAGAGAAGAACCAGTTGATGAATTTAGATCAAACTTGGAAGAAGAATTTGTTAGTTCTGCGCCATCAGTAGCGATTGATGAAGCAGGAACTTTTGATAGACCAGCTGTAGAATCGGCTTCAAGTAGCGCAACAAGCGTTGAGGAAACTGTCAATGAATTTACAAGTGATAAAACGGCTGATCCAGAGCCAGCAACACCTTTTGAGGTGTCTTCAAGAATACTTCAAGTAGCGTCAGAGAGCGCTATTGAAGATGTTGGTGGTGGCGTATTTAAACGCGTATTTGATGGCGGCGGTGGTTCTGAAGCATCATTCTTTAACCCAGATAATGAAGTTCAGTATTCTACAGAAGTAATCAACCTAACGGATGACCCTTCTGATTTAGTAGTATACGCAGATAACCCTGATTATTTTGATACAGGTTTAATGTCGCGTGTTATTGAGATGGAACCATCTTTACCTTCTGGTTTTGAGGTTACAAAAATTACAATTTCTGACTTGCCTGCTGGATTTGTTGTTATCGATCCGGCGACTGGTCTTCCAGCGGCATCTGGTGCGGACGGGTTTTCAATTGATACGCCAACAGCGCTACCGTCTGGCGATTTTCAAGTAATTTTAAATTACCCGACACCAAGCACAGACGCATTTACTTTAAACATCACGTTGGATACTGAGTTTAATCAGGTTCTCTATGATGCCTTAAATCCTGATGGTCCTTCTATTACACCGACTGAAACGGTTGTTAGTTTTACAACGCCGCAAAATGTTGAAGTTAAGGATGTTTTTGGACCAAATGATTTAAATTATTTAGACGGCGAAGGTAACGTTGTTTGGGTTCTTGCAAATGCTCCGAATAATAACCGCGTGTTCACCAGTCTTGGTGACGACATCGTTTACGGTGGTATCGGTCAAGATGTTATTAATACAAGCCTTGGTAATGATGAGCTTTATGGTGGACTAGGTGCTGATACTCTTGTTGGTGGCGGCGGTGATGATTTACTTTCTGGTGGCGCTGGAAATGATACAATCCAAGGTGACACAGGGGTTGATACGGTTGATTACACGGATACAAATTTAAACGTTAACCTTAATTTGGGGTTATTAGTTGGCGGATATGCTGAAGCAAATGTTGACCAAGGTGGCCCAGAAGAACAACAAGACAGAATTAGAGATGTTGAAAACATTACAACTGGTGGCGGTGTTGATACCCTAACTGGTGATGCTGCAAATAACATCATCAGCTCAGGTGATGCGAATGACACAATTTATGCCAGTGAAGGCGCAGATACTTTAGACGGTGGTAACGATGTTGATACTATTGATTTCTCTACAATCAATGCAACATCTAACTTTGTTGAACTGACACTAGATACTAGTAATGATGCAACCGTTCTTGTTGATGGTGGTGTTAACCAAACAGTTCGTAACATTGAAAATGTTATTGGTACAGATGGTAACGATATCATTTCTGGTGATTCAAACAGCAATGAAATTAGCGGTGAAGATGGCGATGATACGTTATCTGGTCGTGGTGGTGTCGATGATTTAGATGGTGGCGCAGGTAGTGATACTGTTGATTATGGTGCAGCTGCTGGTGGCGTAAACGTTGATTTGATTGCGGGTGGTGCAAGCAATGATGGTGACGGTTCAACAGATAGCTTCACAAGCATTGAAAACGTTTCTGGTTCTGCGTTTGCAGATAATATTGACGGTGATAATGCTGATAATGTTTTATTCGGTGCGGGTGGAAATGACACTATTTCTGGTGCTGGCGGTGATGATACTTTCTTGGGAAGTACAGGCGCAGATACGCTTGATGGTGAAGCTGATAGCGATACCATTGATTACTCTGGTCTTGCAGGTGCAAACTTTATTGATGTGACTTTAAATGGTGCAACAGATGCGACTGTGACTGTTGACGGCTTGGCGAATGACACAATTCGTAACATTGAAAATGTTGTTGGTACGGCGGGTGACGATACAATTATTGGTGACGCGTTAGACAATACACTTGATGGTTCTGCTGGTAATGACTCGCTTGGTGGTGGCGCTGGTAACGATACGTTGATTGGTGGTGCAGGTATAGATGAAGCAAATTATTCTAATGCAGCTTCTGGTGTAAGTGTTGATTTATCAATTAATGCGACAACAAATGATGGTGACGGTGGAACAGATACACTTGTCGATATTGAAAATGTTTTAGGCTCTAATAATAATGACACTATAAGTGGTGATGCCTTCGTAAATAATCTTCAGGGTAATGGCGGCGATGACTTCTTAGCAGGTCGTGGCGGTAATGATGCGCTTGATGGTGGTGCTGGTTCTGATACTGCGGATTACGCTAACGCGGCAGCAGCAATCAATGTTGATATGTCTTCTGGCGGTGCGGTTAATGATGGTGATGGCGGTAGTGATACATTCACATCGATTGAAAATATTCGAGGTTCTATTCAAGACGATACAATTACCGGTGACGCAGGAAATAATATTTTAAGCGGTAACGATGGTGATGACGTACTTGATGGTGCTGGTGGTGATGACACTATTGAAGGTGATGATGGTGATGATTTATTATTAGCAAGTGATGGTGCTGATACGCTAGACGGTGGTGCTGATGTTGATACGGCAGATTACTCTGGCTTGGGCGGTATTGGCTCAATTAGTGTTATTTTGGCAGCGTCAGGTAACGCAACAGTTACTGTTGCTGGCGGTACAAATGACATTATTACAAATGTTGAAAACATTACAGCGACTTCAGGTAATGATAGTGTAACCGGTGA
>JAMASZ010000381.1 GCA_023301585.1 Alphaproteobacteria bacterium
CGCGCTTTTAGTAACGGTTACCGAGGCTCAGTTGGTTTTGAAACCATGACTAAAGTTGATAACGATGCGTCACTAGAAACGCAATCGGTTTATCGTCAAGATTTCCCATTTGTTGGCCGAGCAACACTTGAACAAGTAAGAATGACCAACGGTAGAGTCTTATCAACTACCTATACTGATTGGGGTATGAATATCAGTGAAAAACGACTGAATGATGTGTATCAGTTGTACCCAAAAAATGTTGTTGTTGCTAGCCACGACCCAGACACTGGTGACCTACTTAAAGTGATGGAAACACACTCAAGTATAAATGGTGATGGTCATATTGAAGAAAGCATTGAACAAACTAAAACAGCTTATGGCTCATTAGTAAAATCAGTCACTAATACCGTTTCTTATGATGGCTCATCAGCGGTGTGTAATGCCAGAGGGCTACCAAGCTTTCAAGCAGCTGAGCATTACTTAGCTTCATCTGGGACAAGTAAAACGCTAGAAACATCATTAAGCTATTACAATAATTGTCAGCTAGAAAGACAAACGGTAGAGCCGAATAAATCAAAATTTACCAGTACAATGACATACACTTATGACCGATTTGGTAACGCTGAGCGAATTATTTCAAGTGCACCTAATTTAAGCTCACGTTCAGCAAGAATGGTATACGACCCATCAGGGCGTTATGTACGCCTACAGTACAATGCTAAAAATCAATTAGTTCAAATTGTTACTGCGGTAAATAGTTATGGCCAGCCTACCGTGGCTAATGGGTTGAATGGCGCAAAAACAACGATGGCTTATGACAGTTTTGGCCGTGAAATTTATCAAAGCACTAACGATGGTAATTGGTCTGCATCAGCTATGCAGTGGTGTGATGTTGTTAGTGACGAAGGTGTTTTTTGTCCTAGCGGCGCAATTATGCGCAGTGCGCAAACCAGTGCATCAGGCGCGGTTGCTTATCAATACACTAACGTATTAGGGCAAGTAGTACGTTCCAGTCAATTAGCTTTTGACGGTAATCGTTTCAGTATAGTTGACAGTGAATACGACAATGAAGGTGAGTTGACTCTTCAATCATTACCGTATTATTTCGGAGACACAACCTATTGGACATACATGAATTACGATATTATTAATCGTGAAATACTCACCAGAAACCCTGATGGTAGTGAATCAAAAATGGATTACGACGGTTTTACAACCACGTACATTAATGATTTAAATCAAACTAAAATAGAAACCATTAATGAGATTGGTGAACTTATAGAAGTAGAAGACCATCATTCAGGTAAAGTGGTTAATACTTATACTGTATTAGGTAACTTATCAACTGCCACTAGTATGGGTAGTAACAGTGATTCACATGACATTATGGTAGAAATTTATTATGACCATTTAGGGCGTAAATCATCAATGAATGACCCTGATAAAGGCACTTGGCAATATGTTTACAATGCCTACGGTGAAATGATGAGTCAAACCAATGCTGAAGGTGAAAAAACGTTAAATACTTATGACGTATTGGGTCGTATGGAAAAACGCGTTGATTATCAAAACGGCAGTGTAGCAAATACTACACGCTGGTACTTTGATGGTGCAACACCTGAAGGCGCACCACGTAGAGCAGGTAACGCTTTAAGTTTATTAAGTGCAGTTGTTCACAGCAAAGGCACAAGCACAACATGTAATAATAGCCAAACAGAATATTGTCAAAGCTTTAGTTACGACAACCTTGGTCGCCCATCAAGTGAAACAAAAACACTTGGCGCAAGTGGTAATCATGGTTCATACACAACAACGATTAATTACGACAGTATTGGCCGCGTATTATCTACATACGATGCTTATAGCCAAGTTAGCAGTAATACAGGTACTTATAATCATTACAATGCATATGGTTACCCGTTAGGTATTAGTAATATTAGTGGTACTACCTATGAAGGTGTTTATTTACTGCAAAGTATGAATGCAAGTGGCCAAGTTACCGCAAGTAAGCGTGGTAATAATGTTACTACTAATTACACTTATAACCCAGAAACAACCCGTATTGAACAGCAGTTAGCTAATGGTAAGGGTGCACACCCAGTGCAAGATATTAGCTATGAATGGGACACTATTGGTAACTTAAGAACACGTGCTAACTATAGTGGCCGTAGTGTGGCGAGTTATGGCTATACAACCCCAGAATTAAGAGAAACATTCTGTTATGACAGTTTAAATCGCCTAACAGGGGTTGCAGAAGGGTTAAACAGTAGCTGTGGTACGGCACAAGTACGCTATAACAGTATTGGTAATATTACTTATAAAGAAGGCGTGGGTAATTATACTTACGGTCAACGTGGTGCGGGGCCACATGCGGTAACTAGAACATCTGTGGGTAGTATTGACTATGACTATGACGCTAATGGTAACTTAACCCGTGATGATGAGGGCCGACGTATTGAATACACCGTATTTGACAAGCCAAGTAGTATTTACAAAGATGGCCACATTACACAGTTTTATTATGGGCCTGACCGCGCACGTTGGAAACGCGTTGATATTGATAAAGACTCTAACACAACCGTTACATTGTATTTAGGTACGGTTGAAAAAGTCATGAAAGAAAATGACAATGGCAGAACTAAAATTACATGGGAGCGTTATTTAAGTGACTTTGCGCTATACAGTGCAACCACATCTGATAACAATTTAGTCAGTTTATCGCGTAAGTATTTATACAAAGATTATCAAGGCTCGGTTGACGTTATTACTGATGAAACCGGTAAAGTAATCACTTTAATGAGTTTTGATGCTTGGGGTAAACGCCGAAACGGTTATGAAGGTAAGCCGTTTGATACCGAAGAAGAGCTAGTGTATGCCATTAACCAACAAATAGGCGAGCCAGTTAAACTCTTTAGTATTACCAATAAAGGGTATACAGGGCATGAGATGCTTGATGAAGTGGGTTTAATTCACATGAATGGTCGGGTGTACAATCCTAACATTGCTAGGTTTGTGAGTGCAGATCCATTAATTTCTCGCCCTGATGATACACAAAGTTATAATCGTTATAGCTATGTAAGTAATCGTCCTATGTTTTATACTGATCCAAGTGGGTTTAGTGAGGACGATAAAGAAACCGATTCAAAAGATGAAGAAGAAGAAGAGTCAAATCAATCTAGTGAAAACAATGATGCTTGCGGAGGTAATGGTTGTGATTATACTGGTGGAGTAACCATTCAGGCACCTAGTAATATAGCTACAGGAGATGGTATTCAGAATTTCTTTGATTCTGTGGCTCGTGAGGCTCAAGCTCAAAACTCAATTGAGAGTAGTAATCGGGTAGATCAAAGTATCTCTGAAAGCCATATTCAGAATACGATAGTTAATGCCATTCGTGATAACCCTTCTATATTCACGAGTAAAAATGCAGCCGGTAAATTCTTTAAATCAGCCAAATTAAAAGCTAACCTAGTAAAGGCTGCTTTTGGTAGAGCTGGTAATAATTTTGTTCGAGAGCTTAAAAGGTTGACGAACCCTAAAGAGGCATTATTCCAGTTAGAGAGAGCTCTTTCAGGGCTCCCTGGTGGGGGAGCTGTAGGGACTGGCATTACATTAGGAACTTCAAAATTTGCTGCACTTTTTATTGCAAAAGCATCTTTATCTACAAGGAATGCAGGATTTGAAATTGGTTTAATTAGAGAAGCTCTTAATGGTAAGAAAGACTTTGGCTTAGGAACAGCAACGAGAGAAACAGCAGAAAGATTAGGAAGAGTCTTTGTTGGTGATGGTTTTAAAATTGCAAGTGATGGAAAAACATTGCTTAGTGCAGATGGTTTAAGGCAATTTAGACCTCCAACTTTTAAACCTAGACTTGGCATAACACAGGCAAACTTTGAGCGACGTTTGCCAGATAACCCAACAAAGGCATTCTTCTCAAATGGTCATTTAGACATAGTGGATTTTGTGGATTAAATTATGAAAATAGAATTAAAGAGACTACATAGCCCGGATATTATAGATTTAAAATCTTTCAAGCCGGAAGAAGAAAATAACTTTTCTTTTTTACTTCAATTTTTTGTGGGTATAGAAGACGAGGAGGGAGAAGAGACTTTTTCTCTTGAGGTTTGCTCACCAGCATGGATTGAAGATAATTATGATATAGATGATGTTCTCATAGGGCGGCATCATATTATTATTCAACAGTATAATTATGATAAGTTGTTAAAATTTATTGTTGGGTTAATTGATAAATGTCCAGGGGATAATTGGAATGATATTACAAATAAACTATCAAGATTTGGTTTGTATGAGTTTGAAGACTATATTGAGTATAAAGAAAAGGGGCGGTGACACTTAGTCATTGTTTTCATTTTATTTAATCTTCTAGCCTCGTTTATCGAGGCTTTTTTATGCTTTAAATGTGCAAACATAGCGGTTAGGTAAGCAGCGTAAAATGGTTTACCTGTGCAGTGGTTAGCGGTTTAATGAGCAACGTGTTGCGGTGCCATTACGTGTATAAGCCATTCCCTCTCCTTTATGCAGCTTAGACCTATATTTGACAACACAATTGATACCAAATAATAAATACACTAGCATTAGTATATATACTAGTGATTGAGATTTAATATGGAATGCGTTACTACACCAATAAACTCGCTCGATGAAGTTATTATAAGGCGTATCAGCCAACGTTCGCATCATCGCCCTCAAGTTATACTATCTCTTTCGGAGGAAGTTTATTTTTTGAATATGGGTATCTCAGGGGCAACACTAAAGTCCGTTGCAGGTATTATTCCTAGATCTATCGTGCTCCAAGCAGTAGGCACCGACACAACTAATTTATCAAAGCTATATCGTAGAAAACATCTAGCAACTTGGCAATCTGATAGTATTAACCATCTATCGATAACGTGGTTAGAAATAACGGACTTTTTTGAACAAAATAATGAAGACATTAACGAGTGGTTATCTACGTCATTACCTGCACTTGAAGGGGCAACTCCTGAGTCATTAATGGGAACAATGACAGGTAG
>JAMASZ010000382.1 GCA_023301585.1 Alphaproteobacteria bacterium
GTAATAACTTGAATGTCTGGATTGTCTTGCACGGCTTGTAACATTTTAAGCGGTGCTTCAACGGGCGTGAAGGGTGCATCACCTTGAAGTCCTAGGACAAATTCAATAGTGCTATCCAGTCTTTCTACAGCTTCAAGCACGCGGTCAGAACCTGTTGCGCAATCATCTGACGTCATTATTCCACGAACACCAATTTCTTCGCAGTGCTTTAAGATACGCTCGTCTTCGGTGGCAACGGCAATTTCAATATCACCAATTTTATCAGCGGCTTGTCTTGCGATGTCAACGACACGGCTCAACATGGATTGACCACCAATAAGCGTTAAAGGCTTACCCGGAAAACGGGTAGATCCATAACGCGCTGGAATGATTATTGCTGATTTCATCTTATTTTGTTTCTGCCCACCAAGTATCTGCAATGGCAGGTGTTAAACCCGAAAGTGTTTCAGGACGTTTCAATTTAGCCCAATATGCCGTACGCCAATGGTCGATATGCCAATGTGGTATTAAGTAATAACCAGAGAGTAATACGCGGTCTAATGCTTGGGTAAGGGCGACAAGTTCAGCGCGGTTTGGTGCTTTGATAATTTTTACAATCAAGTCATCAATCACAGGACTTTTGATACCCATGTAGTTACGAGAACCTGAAATATCTGCTTTTTCAGAACTCCAGTAATCTAATTGTTCATTCCCTGGTGAGCTTGATTGTCCGATTGAATTGATGGTCACATCAAAATCAAATTCATTCATGCGGTTTTGATACTGCGCTGGATCAAGCACACGGAAATTTGCCTGCACCCCAATCTTTTTCAAGTTGGCAATAAACGGTAATACCCATCGTTCAAACATTGGGTTTGAATCAATGATTTCAAAGCTCAGTGGTTTACCAGTTTGTGGGTGAACACGAATGCCATCTTTACCCAGTTTGTAACCCGCATTATCCAAGATATCCATTGCGGCTTTAAGGTTCTTTCTTGCCTTACCACTGCCATCTGTCGTCGGTGGCTGGTAGCGCGTCGTGAATACATCATCGTGAATTTTACCGCGGTATTCTTCAAGGATTTCTAACACGCGACCTTCTGGTGCGCCATCTGTCGCTGCTAATTCTGAGTTTTCAAAGTAGCTATCACTACGTTTGTAACTGCCATAAGCGAATTGCTTATTGGACCATTCAAAATCAAATGCATATGCGAGTGCTTTACGGACGTCTTTGTCAGAGAATAAAGTACGGCGTGTATTAAATATAAAACCTTGTATCCCTTGTGGGCGCTGGTGGTTTATTTCTTCTTTCTTAATACGCCCATCTTTAACAGGCGCTGCGTCATAGGACGTATTCCAGAGCTTTGCCACGTTTTCTAAACGGTAGTCATACTCACCTGCGAAGAAAGCTTCTAGGGCAACGTTGCCGTCCTTGTAATAATCATATTCAATTTGGTCGAAGTTATAACGCCCTTTATTGACAGGCTCATCAGCGCCCCAATAATTTTCCACGCGTTTATAGGTAAGTGAACGTCCAGCATCAACCTTCTCAATTTTGTAAGGACCACTTCCAAGAGGAGGAGTGATTGAAGTGGCAGTAATGTCGTTCGCTTCTGCTTCCCAGAAATGCTTCGGTAAGATTGACATTTGCGAGATAATTAGCGGTAGTTCAGCATTTTCAGTATTAGAGAATGTGAACTTTACGCGGGTAGGAGACGTTGCCTCAACCTTAGACACATCACCGTAATATGCTTTAAAGAAAGGTGTGCCTTTTTCAACAAGCGTGTTGAATGTCCAAATAACATCTTCAGTCGTGATTGATTTACCGTCATGCCATTTAGCTTTTGGGTTAAGATTAAATGCAACCCAGCTATTATCTGTTGTGTCGTACTCAATTGTTTCTGCTAGTAAACCATACATTGAAAACGGCTCGTCATAGCTCTGTACCATCAAGGAATCGTATAAGAAGCTTTGCCCTAAAAATGTAAGACCAGCCGCTGGTGTGCCTTTTGTGATGAAGGGGTTTAACGAGTCAAAAGAACCAATCGCAGAGGTCTTTAAAACACCACCCTTTGGCGCATCAGGATTAACGTAAGCGAAATTTGTGAAACCATCATTGTATTTTGTGTTGCCGTGCATCGCGATGGATTTCAGTTTTACAATTGGGATTCTTTTTGCTTCAGCTTTCGGTGCTTCAGTCGCAACTGTTTCAGCCTTAACTTCTTCTTTTGCTACCGTTTCAGTTGCCTCAACAATTTTATCTGTTGGGTTTGGCGGTGCATCTTTTGCGATTGAAAACGCGCTTGAGAACATAACAAGCAATAGAGCAAAAATCATTAAAGTGTATTTCATTTGTAATCCTTTAAAATTTAATGTGCTGAACCAACAGCATCACTAATTGAGTTAAAACCATCTTTTTCTAATAACGTGTCTAAATCACGGCAAAGTTGTGAAATAAGCTCTGGCCCATGAAAGACTAAGGCAGAGTATAATTGCACAAGAGAAGCACCAGCCTTGATTTTATCATAAGCATCTTGAGCGTTTGAAATACCGCCTGCGCCAATGATAGGGATTTTCCCTTTTGTGAATTTATAAAAGTTTGAAACAACGCGCGTGGATTTTTCTGTTAGCGGAGCACCACTTAATCCACCAGCCTCGCGTGAAAATTCGCGAGGCAGAAATTCTGGGCGTTCCAATGTGGTGTTTGTTACGATAATACCGTCAATATCAGCTTCCAATAAGGTTTTGGCAATTTCCTCTTGTTCTTTTTCTTCTAAGTCGGGCGCAAGTTTAATTAATAAGGGGGGCATGTTGTCTTCGTTACAAACGGCACGGCGTTCTTCTTGGGCGCCTTTAATGAGCGGTAATAAATGCTCACGCTGTTGAAGGTTTCTAAGGCCTGGTGTGTTTGGCGAAGAAATATTAATAGTGAAATAATCTGCGTATTGTCCAAGGCAACGAATAAGATAGCGGTAATCTTTTTCTGGCTCTTCTTGGTCTTTATTCATACCAATATTAATACCAACAGGCGCCTCAATTTTATTTTTTTGTCTTAAAAACTTTCCAATGTTTTTTTCAAATTCTTCGGCCCCTTTATTCGGGAAGCCCATTCGGTTGATGACAGCATTATTTGTATTGTCTCTAAAAATGCGTGGTTCTGGATTTCCTAGCTGCGGTTTAGGGGTGACTGTTCCAGCTTCTGCAAAGCCAAAGCCCATTTTTAAAATAGGATTTACAATCTCCGCATTTTTATCAAATCCTGCAGCTAACCCAATAGGGTTTAAAAATTCTTTATCCCAAACTTGGCTGACAAGGCGGGGGTATAGAATTTTTGAATAATTTGGGGTTAGGCCAATTTTACCAGCCGCAATAGTAAGCTTATGCGCCGTTTCTGGGTCGAACGCGTGCAAGACAGGCTTCATGTATTTAAAGGGTATTGGCATGCCTATAATAAAGCAGGAAGGGGGCGCCTAAATCAAGACTGAATGTGAGATAATCCAGTCTTAAGATACGTCCAACCAGTGATGACGGTAAGTGCCGCTGCCACAAGTAAGCTGATTTGCCCAATAAGAAGCAAAGAACCGCTATATATAAGCAACCCTAAAGCAATCATTTGGATTGTTGTCTTCCATTTAGCGAGCTTAGAGACTGGTAATTTAATGTTTTTAGGGCCTAAGAATTCACGCATACCAGAAACTAGCAGCTCACGGACTAATATGATGATGGCAGGCGCTGTCCAAAGTCCGTCTAATCGGCCTATATCAACCAAAGTGATTAGTAATACAGCAACAAAGACCTTATCGGCGATAGGGTCTAGGAATGTACCAAAAGGGGATACAACTTTCCATTTGCGCGCTAAATACCCATCAAGGAAATCCGTTATAGCGGATAGAATATATAGCCCAAGCGCTGACCATAACGCCCAATTTTGTGGCATATACAGCAATACTAACAAAACAGGCAAAAGCGCAATTCTGGAGATTGTTAAAATATTTGGAAGTTGTTGCATTCGCGTTTAAGGAAACGAAAGCTTAACCAGCTTTCTTTTCAGCTCCTGCAGATGGTTCACGCATCACATAACCGCGACCCCAAACCGTTTCAATGTGGCTTTCACCGTCATTTATTTTTTCAATCTTCTTACGAAGCTTACAAATAAATACATCGATAATTTTTACTTCAGGTTCGTCCATACCACCATATAAGTGATTTAAAAACATTTCTTTAGTAAGGGTAGAGCCTTTACGAAGTGATAGAAGCTCAATGATACCGTACTCTTTACCTGTAAGGTGTAAGGGCTCGCCAGATACGTCAACCGTACGGCTATCAAGGTTTACAGTAACGTTTCCTGTGATAATTGTACTTTGTGAATGCCCCTGTGAACGACGAACAATCGCTTGTAGGCGTGCCATAAGCTCGCGCTTATCAAATGGTTTTGTTAGATAGTCATCAGCACCAAAGCCTAGACCTTTAATTTTATTATCCATTTCAGTTAGACCTGAAAGAATAAGGATAGGAGTGTCGATTTTTGCTGCGCGGAAGTCTTTAAGAACATCATAGCCGTCCATATCTGGAAGCATTAAATCAAGGATAATGATGTCATAGTCATAGATTTTACCAATCTCCAGACCATCTTCTCCAAGGTCAGTTGTATCAACAACATATCCTTCTGATTTTAACATCAATTCGATTGATTTTGCTGTAGAGCTATCGTCTTCAACTAATAAAACGCGCATTATAAATCCCCATACGACTAAATTTTGAAAAATTAACCTTTATTAACAAATGTTAACACAATTTGTAAAAGTTAACAAAATTATTTATTAACCTTTTTAAGATGGGTGAAATCTAAGCTATACTTGAATCATGGAACGTCTCACCGAAAAAGCTCTTGCCGCCATTAACCCAATCCCTGACCATGAAGTATATGGTCGGGTGACTAAGGTATTGGGGTTATTGGTAGAAATTGCTGGTTTTGGTCAGGATTTATCAATTGGTTCTATCGTTCATTTACGTCCTAAAAGTGATATTGATGTCCCTTGTGAGGTCGTAGGTTTTAAAGATGAACGCGCACTTTTGATGCCGTTTGGCACCTTAGAAGGGATTGGGCTAGGCTGTCCTGCTATTATTCAAGCAACGCCCCCGTCTATCTGTCCTGATGAACGTTGGTTGGGGCGCGTTATCAACGCATTAGGGCAACCGATTGATGGTAAAGGACCTCTTATTCAGGGTGGAAAACCAATTCCACTCAAAAACACACCACCACCACCGCATGCTAGACAGCGTATTGGTAAGAAATTGGATTTGGGCGTTCGTGCCGTGAATAGCTTCTTATCCACTTGCGAAGGTCAGCGTATGGGGATTTTTGCGGGCTCAGGTGTTGGTAAATCCGTCGTCTTATCAATGATGGCAAGATATACCGAAGCAGATGTTTCTGTTATCGGATTGGTTGGGGAACGTGGTCGCGAGGTTCAAGAGTTTTTAGAAGATGATTTGGGTGAGCTTGGTTTAGCACGCTCAGTTGTCATTGTTGCAACTGGTGACGAGCCAGCCTTAATGCGTCGCCAAGCCGCTTATACAACCTTGGCAGTGGCGGAGTATTTCCGCGGACAAAATAAACAAGTTTTATGCTTGATGGATTCTGTTACACGTTTTGCTATGGCGCAACGTGAAATTGGATTATCAGCAGGAGAGCCACCAACATCAAAAGGCTATCCGCCGACAACCTTTGGTGAGTTATCAAGATTATTAGAGCGGGCAGGACCTGGCAAAAAGGGAGAAGGCTCAATCACTGCGCTATTCTCGGTCTTGGTTGAAGGTGATGATCATAACGAACCTATCTCTGATGCTGTGCGTGGAATTATTGATGGACATATTGTCATGGACAGAAAAATTGCTGACCGTGGTCGTTATCCTGCCATTGATGTTCTGCGCTCCGTATCGCGTTCAATGCCCAATTGTTTAAATGAACAACAAAATATGCTTATCACGCTCGCCAAGAAATTGATTAGTCGATATGAAGACATGGAAGAGCTGATTAAGCTGGGTGCTTACCGTAAAGGTAGCGACCCAGAGGTTGATGAAGCAATTTTGCGTTATCCAAATTTAGAAGCATTTTTGCGACAAGATAAAGAAGAGTATAGCTCTATTAATGATTCATTCGAAATGCTCGCGCAGATTTTAGGTATGCCTTATGAGCGCGAAGGGGCTAAAGCTTAATGGCAGATTTAAAATCTCTCATACGGGTTAAGCGCCATGAAGTTGAAGAAAAACAAAAAGTTTTAGCAGAAATTTTTCGTCAGGTGGAATTACGAGAAGAGCGAAAAAAAGAATTACTAGAGCGTCTTGAGAGCGAACGTAAGGCTGTTGATGACCTCGGCGATGCAGATAGCCATGCATTCTTTGGGCGCTTTTCAGGT
>JAMASZ010000383.1 GCA_023301585.1 Alphaproteobacteria bacterium
CATCAACGGAAAGTGGAACAACAGACTTGTCTGTTATTCGCGGTGTGTTTGTATACACCAGTGGTTTAATCGGTCGTGATGATCCAGATGATGTTAAAATTGAAACACCAGTTGGGTCAATTGGTATTCGTGGAACAATTATTGCCGGTAATATCTCCCCTGATGGTGAGAGTAGTATCACGGTTATTGAAGGTGCGATTGTTGTTAAAAATGCGCTGATGGAACAGACTCTATCTGAACAGTTTGAAAGTGTGAAATTAACCGGTCTTAATTCAAGTATTAAAAACGTTGGAACATTAGATGCCAAAGATATTGGTGAAGCATATGGTTCAGCAAGCTCTGTTATTCCAAAACTATTCAGCTCAATCAACGACGTGAGCGACGAAGAAGGTCAAAAACAAGAACAACAAGAAGATAAATTAGAAGCTGAGCAAGCCGAAGAAGCTCAAGAGGCATCTGAAGCCGAAGAAGCACCAGAAGTTGAAGCGACAGAAGAAGGTGAAAAAGTTGATTTAAAAAACCCTCTGAATGAAGAAAAAACATCTGAAGTAGAAGAGCTTGACGTTAAAGATCAAGCGAATCCAGACAGTAAAGACAAATCCGTTCGTGAAACACGTGAAATTAAACAAGCTGTAGAAAACCAAGACCCAGATACAATTATAAATGTTAGACCTGCGGTTACTAACGGCGGTGGTGGACCTGTTGTTGGTTCTACAAAAGTATTAGAACAAGATATATCAATTGGTGATATCAACAACGATGGCTTTGATGACAGCTTAAGAGCATTTGTAGTGAACGGCGATACAACCGCCGATCGTCTTGTAGAAGTGGTATTTGGTAACGATACCGGCTTAATTAACGCAGAAGTAGTAATACCTCAACAAACGACGACATTCCAATTTGGACAAGAACTTGAGTCACTAGGTGACATCAACGGTGATGGATATTTAGATTTTGCAATCACTGACTCAAGACCTGGACAAGGTCTTACGAACATATACTCTTATGATCACACTAATAATAATATTATGGATGTTGCTCTGGGACTTAACTTACACGGTCAAACTGGAGGGCACACAATAAAAGCCATTGGTAACTTTATTACCGACACTAGCAAAGGATTAAGCAACTTTATTTTTATATCCGAAGAAAAAATTGATTTTGGTGGTGTATATGGTGAACAATATAGTGCCACAATCCATACCAGTGCGACAGCACCCATCGCTCGCATCTATTCTGACAACCAAATAATTACAGCAGAGAATGTTAAAGGATGGACAGGTGATGCGTACGATGATTTAGCAATATCTGTTTTTGATGGTACTAACGTTATAACTTATGTCATTCCAGGTTCGCAAAATTTAAGTTTTCAAATTTTTGACTTGGATGCATTATCGAACTACATAGTTAATACGACCCCCTTAGGCGGAAACGACATTAATGATTGGAATATCGTTGCGGGTAATGATGGAGATTATACATCAGGTGGATTCGGGCTTGATGATTTTTTCGTCGGTTTTGATACAGACCCAGCTAGCATGACGTTTGTGGGTGGAAACCAAAACTATGATGGTGTCAATTACGCAACACGATTTGATGATGACCCTCTGGTTGCTGGACTTGAACTTGGCGTAGCATCAACAAATCATGAAGCTATATATGGAGATACCCATCTTAATGATGGAGCCTTAATAGGTGTATCAATGCGTGGAAATAGTAACGATCAAGATTTTGTTATTCATAACGATAATTTTCGTAAAATTGATGGTGGCAATGGGGAAGACACACTCGTCATCTCAGGAAACGTCCATTCAGGAAATACTGCTTACCAAATAAACTTCTCTGGTATAAATTTCGAACAGATAGAACAAATTGAAAATATAGAGATATTCAATGGTTCTCGCTTACAATTATCACATGAAAATATATTTAATATGATGAAAACAAGTGATAATGGTACACTCAAAATAATGGAAAATGATACAGGACCTAACGGTGGATCTGATGGTATACTGTGGTTAGATGGCGTAGATCAAATCGGTGAATATGCCGCTGGGAATGCTGGAGTAGTTCAATTCTTAGAAGAAAACGGTGCAACTGTATCAAACGTAGACGTAGCCACTGAAGGTGCCATTACTTATGACGTATTTACTGTCGGTGACCATCAGCTTTACATCGATCAAGCGTTAAATTCAGACGCCGTATAGAATTATTTGCTTTTAGCAATAAAGACACCGCCCCAGTTTTTTGGGGGCGGTTTTTTTATGAACGCTGCAATACGGTTTTGGTATATCTCATAGAACTTTTCTAACTTACCGTCTGCCATTTTCATCGCGTCATTACAATCTTGCGCGGCGCAATCAAAGTCTTTCGTGCGGTAGGCAGCTAACATTCCATTATGGGTTGTCTGCCATTTTTTAAACTCTGAAGTTTGTGCAAAATCACTGTCACCAACCAAAGTGTAAACCTTCACAGGTTGTTCACGCCCAATAACTTTAATTAAATCTAGCTCTAAAAACGCCAAATCAGATACTTCTTTTTGTGTATCCTCACCAATTAGAATTTCAACACCGTAAGTCTTTGTCTGCCCCTCTAAACGTGATGCCAAGTTAACGGCATCGCCGAGCGCGGAGTAAGCAAAACGTTGCTTGGAACCCATATTACCGACAGAACATGGTCCTGTATTAATACCAATTCCTGCGCTTAGTAACAGAGGCTCACGCCCCTCCTCTTCCGCACGTTGTTTGATAGTCTCATTCACTGGGATTAAGGCTTCATTCATGCTTAATGCCGTTAAACAAGCTTGTCTAGCGTGTTCAGGATCATCAAGGGGCGCATTCCAAAACGCCATCATCGCATCGCCCATATATTTATCAATCGTTCCACGACTCTCCATGACCAAATTCGACATCGGCGTTAGAAAATCATTCATGAGTTGAATAAGTGCCTCGGGGCTCAAGCTTTCAGAAATCTTTGTGAAACTTCTGATGTCAGTAAACATAACCGTTAAATCACGCACCTCTCCTCCCAATGTTAATTTATTAGGGTCGCCCGTTAGTTCTTTCATAAAGTCTGGCGATATATAATGCCCAAAAGCCGTGCTTACTTGTCGGCGTTCCGTTTCAGAACGCAAGTAACTGAACAGAGAAGAAATTAAGAATAAAAACCCTAGTACGATACTTGGGTAAACAGGATCAATTAATAACCCTTGCGCCACATAAGCGTTGTATGAGCTGAAGAACATGCCCCCTATTAAGCAAACAGTGAACAGACCAAGCCATAGCGCATTAATAAATGGTGCGAGGATAATGATTAAAAAACCAATGCTAGCAATGATTAAAGCTTCAACATCAGAAATAGAGTTAGGGCGTTTTAAGTATTTACCCTGTAAAACTTGCTCAACCAAGTTCACATGAACCTCCACCCCTGGAATAAAAATATCCAATGGTGTTGAACGAATATCGCGTAATCCTTCAGCACTCGTTCCAACAAAAACAATTTTATCTTTAACCAATTCTTTAAGCGTATCTTGTTGATCAGCTTCTAAAATTTTATTAGCAGATATATATTCATTGTCTTTAATATCCCTGTAATAAACCCATAATCTAGAATCACTTTCTACAGGAATACTAATATCTTGCATCTTAATTAAGTAACGTGGGTCAAATCTTTTTCGCTCTTTGTTTGGTTGCACCAGCATTGTGGCTTTAGGGTTTATATAGACGCGCAAGGCTTCCATACCTAGCATCGGATAAAGTTTGGCATTTTTTGAATCCGCATTCCAAGATGGAAAGGTATTGAAAAGTGACACTTGCCTTATAATTCCATCTGTATCAGGAGTCGCCATAAAGCTTCCATTACCAGCGGCTATGCTAGAGAATTCTGCTTTATTTGTCGCTGCTCCATTAACATTATATCCATTTTGTAAAAAAGACGTTTTGTGTTTTGTAACAAATATTGAACGAGAATTCCAAGCGGGCGACTTCCTTGTGTCTTCTGCGCGTGCGGCAGTAAACCCCGTAACAACATTCCCTGAATCTTTGATAGCTTGAGAAAACAAAACATCGTTATCGGGAAGCGTAAGCAAACCTTCTTTCAAAGATGCATATTCTTCTTCATCTGGCAGGTTATTGGCGATGAGCTTAGGAGACGTTCTATCACTTTCTGCAAACACCATATCAAATGCGACGACTTTGGCGCCCATAGATTTCAGGTTGGTCACCAACTCCGCCATGATGCTTCTAGGCCAAGGCCACTGACCAATAGTCGCCAAAGCCTCTTCATTAATATCAATAATGACAATTTTATCCGTAGCCTCGCGCGGATGCATTTTATTATAAGTATTACCTCTCATGTTGAATATTTATGACAAAAAGAATATAGGATTGACAGAAATAATCTACTATTATATTATATCACAGTTAGTAAATTAACTTTTTAGGCACAGACACTTTAGTTACTTCCATCTACTAGTATTCAGAAGTTTGTTCCGTCCGACAAAATTGATTGGTAAGGCGTGAATGTGCGTGTGCTTTTATTTCGTTTCTTGAAATCTGTCGTTTTTTCAAA
>JAMASZ010000384.1 GCA_023301585.1 Alphaproteobacteria bacterium
TACGGTAATGCTGGCGTAGATATTCTTGATGGTGGAAATAATAATGATGACTTCTTCCTTGCCAATGGTGACTTTGCTGTGGGTGAATCTATTACAGGTGGCGCAGGAAATGACACTATTACTTTAACAAATGCAACGACGATTGATTTATCGACAGGAACAATTGCAACAGTAGAAAATTTTGTTGGTAGTGCGGGCAATGATGATGTTACTTATACTTTCCAACAGCTAAATGATTTTACTTTGGTCAACTTACAAGGCGGAACGGATAATAGTCGTGTTCAATTTAATGGTGTCTCAGATGTCACGGCGTTAACTATTCCTGGCGTCGGCGGTGCAGAAAATGGTTTTATAACAGGCTCTGTTGGCGCTGATGATTTAACAATTACAGGAGCACAATTAGATACGGTTGTTTTTGGTTCTGGTATTATAGACTTCGATACGGGCGCGGATATTTTAAGACTGACGTCAACATCCACAGATCTAAATACGCTTGGTGCAACAGATGGTTCAATTACTGGCTTGGAAGAAATAAACGCGTCTACTGCGGGTGCGGGGGTTACTATTAGCCTCAGTGGTCAAACCGAAGGGTTTATTGTCACCGGCTCAGTAAATACTGACATCATTACTGGTGGACTGGGTATTGACACTATAGACGGTGGTACAGGAAGTGATATTTTATTTGGCGGCGCCGGAAATGATACTATTACTGACACGGGCGGTGGTGCGGATAGTATATCTGGCGGTGTTGGTGCTGATGCTATTAATGCTGGAGCAGGTATAGATTCGATATTCTTAGATAGTGGGCATTTTGCTGCTGGGGAAAGTATTGATGGAGGAAGTGAAGTCGATTCACTTATATTGAACGGTCCTTTAACGGTCGACTTCACAATAGGAACCCTTGCCAATTTAGAGAATTTAACTGGTTCTGCAAATAACGATGATGTTACTTATACGATTCAACAAGCATTAGCATTTACTACAATTGATTTAGGAGGCGGAACAGATAATAGCCGTGTTCAAATAAGTGGTACTGGAAATGATGTTACAGCATTAGGAATACCAACTATTTCAAATGCGGAGAATGGATTTTTAATTGGAGACACAGGTAATGATGAAGTTACTATTACAGGTGCTCAATTGGATGCGTTAATCTTTGGTGCAGGAACAATTAACTTTGGTACAGGAATTGATGTTCTTCGTATCACTTCGACATCAGCAGATTTAAATATATTGGGTGCAACGGATGCCTCTATTCAGGGGCTTAACGAAATTAATGCGTTTACAGCTGGTGCGGGCGTTACTGTCGACATGAGTGGTCAAACAGATAACTTCACGCTAGTTGGTAGTGTCCATGCAGACACCCTTTTAGCAGGCTCTGGTGATGATACGATTTCTGGTGCCGATGGAAATGACATTATTACTGGTGGTGCAGGACAAGACCAATTATTTGGTGATGCAGGTGATGATACATTTAGGCTTGCAAATGGAGACCTTGGCACGTTGCAGAATATTGATGGTGGTGCGGATACAGATGAGATTCTTCTTACAAATGCAACCACGGTAGACTTTACAAACACAGGGAGTATTACAAGTATAGAAACACTTACTGGCTCGACTGGTGCTGACAATGTGACGTTGAGTATTGCTCAATTCTTTACGTTTGATGATATGGATTATGGCGCAGGAATTGATTCTCAAACCATATTAGTTGCTGGTGTTAATGATGTAACAGCGGAGACAACACCAACAGTTACTAATTTAGAATCGTCAACATTACTATTTTCGGCAGGGGTTGATGACTTAACGATTTCAGGAACACAACTAGATACCTTCACAACTGGTGTTTCATCAATTGATGCTTTAGGTGGAGCAGATGCTCTTAGGATTACATCTACATCTACAAATTTAAATACTTATGGTGCAGTTGATGGTGACTTAGCAAACCTTGAAACTATTGATGCAAGTGGCGCAGGATCTGCGGTTGAAATTACTATGTCTGGTCAGACAGAAGCGTTCACGATCACTGGCGGCGCGTTCAATGATGCGCTAACAGGTGGTGCTGCAGGTGATACCATTGATGGTGGTGATGGCGATAATATTTTAACTGGTCTTGGCGGTAATGATGACATTACTGGTGGAGCAGGTGATGATACAATTCTAGGTGGTGATGACGATGATACTCTTGTTGGAGGAGCCGGGGATGATACAATCTATGGCGCAACGATTATTGGCGAGTCTGGTGTTGAAAACGTAATACAAACAAACTCTACAACATGGCATACGGTTACATTCTCAGCGGCAATTTTGAACCCAGTTGTTAAAATGTCAAACATGACTAACAATGATGGTGATTTTTATAGTGTTCGTGTGCGTGATGTAACTGACCTTGGTTTTGAATTCCAAATTGATGAATGGGACTATCTTGACGGTAGTCGTGTATTGGCCGAAGATATTTCGTGGATTGCTTTCGCGGAAGGTACTCATACACTTGATAATGGATCGGTTGTGCAAGCAGGATTTGCTACCGCGACTAATGAAGCTTTTACAACTGTTACTTTTGATTCAGCGTTTGGTAGTGCGCCTGTTGTGATGTCACAGGTCACATCAGATAATGAATTGTCAGCTGTTTCTACAAGAAATAGAAACAGAACAACAACAAGCTTTGAATTGCAAATGCAAGAAGAAGAAGCGAATACTGACTTTCATGCCACAGAAGATATTGGTTGGATTGCTATCGATAATGGTGGCTCTGTTGCCGACGGAATTATTATTGGAGAAACAACTGACAGTATAACTGGAAATCCAAGCACTGTTAGTTTTGGTGGAACTTTTGCCAATATACCCGTTGTTGTTCATGATCAACAAACACGTGACGGTGGTGACACGTCATACTCTCAAGCAAACGGCGTTACAACAAGTGGTTTTGATGTTGAAATTGGTGAAGAACAATCGGCAAACACGGAAACAAGCCATACGACAGAGGTTGTTGGATTCTTTGCGTTAAATGAAGGTCTGCTAACAGCTCAAGGTGGTGGAGATAATACTTTATCTGGCGGAGCAGGGTTGGACACGCTTTATGGTGGCGATGGTCTTGATACATTTATATTTGAATCGGCAAGTGCTTTCGCAGATAGGGATATCTTAGCCGACTTTTCTGCAGGTGAAGGTGATATCTTAGATATTAGTGATTTAATCGTCGGTGCCTTTAGCGGCACAATTACTGACTATGTTTTCTTAGATGATACTAGTGGAACAGACACTATTGTTCAAGTTGATGCAAATGGTTTAACGGGTGGTTCTAGCTACTCAGACATTGCGTTTATTAACGGCGTTACAGGTCTTGATGAAGCAACCTTATTCGCTAATGGAAATATTGTCGTTTAGGTTTCCTAAATACTGTTTATTTAGCCGTGGACTATTAGTGCTAACTAATTGAATTATCATGAACTTATCCCTTTCTCTCTTCAGTGTTTCTTAACTGTTTCCCTTTATAATTAGTGGGTAGGCAACCTTTCCTGCACGTAAAGCTATTAATGGGGCAATCATGGCTAATTTCGATCTAACGTTAGGTTTAATAAGTAATTACAGTAGTTTATCACCAACATTAGAGGTTTTGGTAGATGGTGTTGTTGTATCAAGCCTTGAGATTGACTCCGCTTTTACAAGCACCACAATGACATTAAGTTATAATGGCTCTTATCCGTCTACTGTTTCTTTCAGGTTTAATGATAGTGATTTTGAGACTAATCGTTCTATCACAGTAAATGACGTTTCTATTAATGGGCAGAATGTAATGAGCAATATTGATGCAATATTGTTGAGCCAAGGGCAGGAATCGAATTTAGATGTTGTTCCTAGCTACAGCGCATTTGGGCTGACCGTTGCAGGTGATCAAACAAATAATACAATTGTGGGCGATGAAGCTTTTAATCATCTACGCCCAGACGCTGCTTCCACGACCAATGACTTTATTCAAGGTTTTGGTGGTAACGACAATATTAAAGGCTACGCCGGTGATGATGTTCTTCACGGCGGTGATGGTAACGACTTCTTCCGTGGCGGTATCGGAAATGACATGATTTTTGGCGATGCGGGTGTTGACCGTATTTATACTGAAGACGGCGATGACATCGCAGAAGGCGGCGAAGGTAATGACTTTCTGTTTGGTGAATCTGGTAACGATACGTTAAGCGGTGGATTGGGTAATGATACTGTTGATGGTGGTGACGGTGTTGATAGGTTGAATGGTAATGAAGGCTTAGACCTACTGCGTGGTGGCGCAGGTGAAGACCATTTATATGGTGGCGCAGATAATGATAAGTTAGAAGGTGGCGCTGATAACGACACACTTTACGGTGGTACAGGAAAAGACCGTCTATTTGGTGACGATGGTGTTGATTTGCTTGATGGTGGTGAAGGTAACGACCACTTAACAGGCGGTGCAGGCGATGACCGTTTGTTCGGTCGCGCAGGAATTGACGTCATGGATGGTGGTATTGGTAACGACTTACTAATGGGCGGTGACGATGGTGACCGTATCTATGGCGGTGACGGTGATGATGAAATTCACGGTGAAGACGGCAATGACAACATTGATGGTGGTGCGGGTGTTGACTTAATCGAAGGTGGTCTAGGTAACGATAATGTTCAAGGCGGGTTGGGTGAAGACGTTATTAACGGCGGTGCTGGTAATGATGTTCTAAACGGTGGCGCTGACAATGACCTTATTCATGGTGATGCTGGCGCAGATTATATACTGGGCGGTGCTGGAATTGA
>JAMASZ010000385.1 GCA_023301585.1 Alphaproteobacteria bacterium
TCGCGGAGCTGCTCGAAATTTTCTGCTTGAATCAAGATGTCATCTACAATCTTGGATGCCCATGGGCACCCCTCAATTGCTTCATCTGAGATACAACACCACTCATCATTTGTTGGGCTGAGGCCCATGGGGCCTCTGTTGTACTTATATTTGCCGGAAGGAAGGAGGAAAGTTGTGAGTTTTGAACTTTCTTCGTCAAGGGCCATCTGGTAATAACCATTAACTGCGTCGAGCTTCATGAATACTTTTGAGGTAGGCAGCACGCCTCTCATTATTTCTTGGCTACTGGGGAACGGGTGGATGGGGCGCTTGATAAATTTATTTAAATGAGTGAAATCGGTGACTAACCTCATTCTCCCATCACCCTTTGGTACAAAGAAAGCCGGATTAACCCATTCTGTGGGCTCTGTGACGCGCGAAATAACATGCTTCTTGATCATTTCTTCTACATGAGCCTCGCAGGCGGGCTGCTGGTGTATCGGAATCGGACGGGGCTTTCTTACAACTTTGGGTATTATCTCAATATCATCTCTCATGTGAATCTTCATTGGCTCGCCATTCATTGGCGCGTACGTAAGCTCATCTCTAATTATGTCGTCGAATCTTGCACAAAGTTCTGCTTTTAACTGCTGAGCTAATTGTTTTTTGTTTTCTTGCTTCATCGACCTCGCTTTGGCACGTCTATCACATTTATTGCATTCTTGCGGTTTAATGACGTGTGGGAAATTTTCATTGATGACCTTCATTCTCTTCAAATCGTGCCAGCTAATCAGAATCTCATTGTGCATATCGTTGCACACTAATGCTTTTATTCTAACCGTCTGACCTTCATATTTGGCCCAAATGGTGACAGTTCCTGGACAGTCTAAGAATTCGCCATTGGCTGCCTCTAATGTGCCTACGTTGCACCTCTTGAACTTCATCGAGTTGTCTGCCAATATGTTGGCCGCGACCACGGTCCGCGTGGCCCCGGTATCTGGCGTGCTACTGAACTTGAACTGCTTGTCACCTATCTCGTTTAGATACCTAACTTTCATGCGCGGAGTATCATGAGATATATGACTTACATTGAGTCCTCTGGCCAGCTTGGTGAACGTGGCCTTCTTTGCGAACTGCTCATCTGACTCGAAGTCGGACTCCTCGGACTCGTCTGGGACCGGGTCCGCCTTGGCTGTGGCCTTCTTGGCCTTGGTCTTCTGGGAGGAGCGGCACACACTGGCATAATGCCCGACACGTCCGCAGGCGTTGCAAGTGATTTTGCACTCTCCTCTGCACTCGCTGGTGGGGTGTCCCTTGCCGCCACACTTGGAGCACGGGTCTCCCTTGTAGAACGTCTTGGAAGGTGAGGAGCTGCTCTTGCCCTTCGGCGTCGCTCCCGTCTTGCCCTGCTTGACCTGCAGGCTCCTGGAGTCGGCTGTCTTCTCCTTGGGGGTCTGCTTGTTCGTGTTCTTCTTGGCGATGAACTTCTCCATCTCGGCCCTGTAGTCCTCCATGTCGATGTCCTCGAGCTCCAGCAGCTTGTCTTTGAGCTCCTGGCTGGGGCACTGTGTGGAAAACATAAGACAGAAAGCATTCTGTATGGTTAGATTCTGCATGTCAGCTTCTCTATACTCCGCCCACATTCTGTTCCAGAACTCTTTGTCTGTCTCACCCTTCTTGGGCCTGATGCCCATCGCCGTGTGCCGTCTGGCAGTAAGGGGATACTTATTCTTGAACTCCTTCTGCAGGGCTCTGAGGCAGCCCTGCTCGCCCAGGATGGGCGTCGTCTCGGGAACCTGCTGCGTGAGGGACTCCTCGATGTCCACTTCGAGTAGACCGTTGAGGTACGTGCGCTGCTCGCTGTTGGACAACACGCCCAAGTTCGACAGCCTGTGGTACAGCTCGAACTTCTTGAGCCACTTGGCGAACTCGGCCGGGGAGTGGTCCGACGTGAGGACGTCAGGCCTGGCGCCGCTGACCTCCTTGACATCCTTGGGAGTTCCCTGGGGCAGAAGTCTCCTCTGGGCCTCGTTGGTGGCCTCGGCCGCGGCTCTGGCGGCGGCGGCTGCTGCTTTGACGGCTGCTTCTGTTGCAGCCTTCTCCTTGTTGATTCTTGCATCCTCAAGGCACCTCTCATAGCTCTTCTTACAACTCCCGATCTTTGTCTTGATTGCTATGTACAGGTTTGAGGCTTCCTCCTGTCTGGTGGCGTACCTATCGGGGCTGCCCCGATGGAGGTTGCACAGGAGTAGCAGCTCGTCGAAGTCTGCCTGAAGTTGCAGGTGCTTCTCTGTAAGCTTCTTCTCGATTGCCACGACGGCGTCCACGCCGCTGGCCCCCTCTGTCGACGTGAGAAGTTCGATCTCCACATCGATTTGGTTGCCGTACCTGGTGAGGACGCCCTTGTTGGCCTTCACCGTCTTGCGCAACCAATTGAACTTGGTCGCGTCTTCGGTCCTCTGCTGGTCGTCTTCAGAGGCGGACATGGTGCTTCTTCGTTTACACTTCTGCACTTGTTACTTTATTTTCTCATCTTTTGCTTCATTTCTGATGCACTCTTCAACTTTTTGTCACAAGTTCTCTAAGTTAAAGCCAACTACGCCATGCTATGTTCGCGAGGAATAAGTATGACTCTCAAGCTCTAAGTACTAAGAACGACTGATGATGTATATTATCGAACATTCATTGCCGGCGTGCGGACGCCGGCGCGCATATATATATACTTGCGTATATCACGTAACACC
>JAMASZ010000386.1 GCA_023301585.1 Alphaproteobacteria bacterium
TCCTGGCAGATACGGGAGCAAACTTCTCGGTGATGTCGATCGAGCACTACAGGGCCGCCGGCCTCAGCGAAGACGACATCGACACCAGGACCACCATGGCCCGGGACCCCGAGATGGCGGACGGAAACACGGGCGGCATGAACATCATAGGCGTGGCCAGGGTGCAGGCAACGGCAGGCCAGAAGACGATACCGCTGGAGCTCTACGTGGCGGAGAGAGCCAGACACCCACTCCTGTCAAGGGACGCCACCTTGGGCCTCGAGGTGCTCCCGCGCCCGAGGGACCAATGACAACGAGCCACGCCACACGCCAACACCACCACAGCCAGACGACCACAGCCCAATGCAACACAAGACCGCCAGATCCAACACGACACCAACACCCCGCGGACCCCGACGCAGAGGGAGGCCGACGACGCACGGCCAGACCCAGGGACCGACAACCGATGGCGGCAGCTCCAGACGCAATTCCCAAAGGTCCTGGACGGGATATGCAGACCAATGCTGGGAGGCCAGGCCACCATCAAAGTGATACCGGGGGCGAGACCCCAGCAATGCTGGTCAACGAGACCAATACCCGTCAACCTTAGGCAGGCCTTCGACACCGAGCTCGACGCACAAATAGCACAGGGAATCATCGAGCCGGCAGAAGACGTCAACGACCCAGCTATGTGGCTCCACCCCATGGTCGTCACCCGCAAGAAGGACCCGGCCAAGTGCAGGATCACGGTAGACCTCAGGGCCATTAACAAGGCCACACTCCGACCGATCTACCCCAGCCTATCCCCATGGCAGACGATCTCCACGATCAACCCGGGGTCGCGGTACTACACGGTCCTGGACGGACTAAAAGGGTACCACCAGGTAGAGCTGGACCAACCAAGCAGACGCCTCCTAACCTTCGTGACACCGAGGGGCCGCATGCGCTACAAGAGGCTGCCCATGGGATGGCATGGTGCCGGAGACCTATACCACGAGCGCCTGACTAGAGCGCTGTCAACCGTAGACCCGGCAACCCATGCGCGGGTAGTCGAGGACATCCTGGTACACACCCCAGAGGGGGGAAAGGCGCACCAGAAGGCAGTGGGGCAGGTCCTCCAAGCATGCCAGCAACACCAGGTGTCCATAAACGCGGAGAAGGTCCAGTACGGCCGACGGCGGGTCAAGTTCGCCGGCTTCATCCTACAAGAAGGACAGTATGCCATTGACCCCGACCTCTCAACGGCACTGAGGGAATTCCCGAGACCCACAAACAGGACATCCCTGCGCTCCTTCCTGGGCCTAGCCCAACAGGTGGGGTACTTCACGGACACCATCACAACCCTCACAGCACCGCTCCGAGACCTCAATACCAAAGCGGCAGCATGGGTATGGACGGGGGCCCATGAGGAAGCCTTCCGCGCGGCGCGCAAGGCCCTGGCCACCACACCATACCTCACGCCGTTCGACCCAACACGCCCGACCGAACTACTGACGGACGCCTCGAAGGCAGGACTCGGATTCCTCCTGCGCCAGCGGGACGAGGAGGGCATCTGGAAATCAGTCCAATACGGATCACGTTCGCTCGCGGGCCATGAGGCCAACTGGAGCGGGGCGGCAGAGCTGGAGGCCCTGGCAGTCGCGTGGGCTGCCAGGAAGGCCTCATTCTTCCTAGACGGCATGAGACACTTCACCATCCTGACGGACTCCAGCCCATTGGTATCAATCCTGAATGACAAGCGACTAGACCAAGTAAGCAACGACCGCCTTCTGAAACTGAAGACGGCAATGGGAAGGTACAACTTTACCGTCAAACACCAAGCAGGAGAACGACACCTCATAGCCGACGCGCTATCCCGGGCCCCAACCTCAGAGCCATCCCCACCGGATCTCGTCCTCCCCCCCGAGGAGGACACGGACAGGACCTTCGTCGTGGCAGCGGCGATAGCTACGGCGGCAGAGACAGACGACACGGACCTGGTGCTCACACCAATCAGAAGGGCGGCCGCGGCGGACGCGACCTACACGGAGCTCCTGGCCCAGATCAGGACCGGGTGGCCACAGAGGCCAGCCCAGGTACCGGCGGCGATCGCACAGTTCTGGCCCCACCGCACGGACCTACACCACCACGAGGGCGTCATCCTCCACGGATGCAGGATATACATCCCGTCGGCACTCCGCAGCCAATCCCTGACCCAACTCCATGCAGCGCACCAGGGAGCGACCAAGACCCTCGACAGGGCGAGGAGATCGGTCTGGTGGCCCACAATCCAGAACGACGTCAAGCAAGCGGTGGCACGGTGCACCCCGTGCAGAGAGCACCTCCCGTCACTCACCCACCAACCGCTGCTCCAGGGCCCAAAAGCAGACCGTCCATTCCAGATCCTACACGCGGACCTCTGCCACCACGCTGGCAAGCAGTACCTGGTACTCACAGACGAGTACAGCGGCTGGCCAGACTTGCACGGCCTGGCCAACAACACGTCAGCCAAGGCAGTGACAGACGCGCTACGGGCGCACTTCATGGCACACACCGTCCCACAGGCCTTCCACCCAGACAATGGACCTCAGTTCGCGGCGGCAGAAACGAGGGACTTCCTGCGCCACTGGCAGGTGGAATTCCGCTCCAGCGCCCCGCACCTGCCCAGGACCAACGGGAGAGCGGAGGCCGCGGTGAAGGCCATGAAGAAAATACTCCGGGGGGCGACGGCGGACGGGACGACAACACCAAACCCGGACCAAGTGGCAGAGGGGATCATTGCATTCCGCAATACCCCCAGATTCGGGGGCCGCAGCCCAGCCGAATGGGTCTACGGCCGCAACCTCAAGGACCGCCTCCCCACCCACCATACCGCCTTCTCACAACGCTGGCAACGAGACTGGCAGACCTTGGACGAGAGAGAGGCCAACATCAAAGTCAAGGCGGCGACCAGGTACGACGCGGCCAGCAGAACCCACCCCCCACTAGAGCCCGGCACGAATGTGTGGGTACAGGACCACATCACCCAGAGATGGAACATCTCGGCCGTGGTCGTGGAGAAGGACCAACACGACAACTACGCCGTCAAGCAGCCCAGCGGGAGGGTCATCAGGAGAAACAGGGTCCACCTGAGACCACAGCCACCGCGAGAGGCAGAGCCACCCGCGGCCCAACCACAACCGCCGGAAGCGGCCGGCCCTCCCACACCCAGGAGGCCCAACGCGACACCAACAACTCCCCCAGAGCCACAACGCCGCCAACGACCCAGACGGGAGACGCGCAAACCAGCCAGGTACCGTGACTGACCGACTGAGGCCGAAGACGACAGGAACACGCCACGGAAGAGGCCAACACCAGGAACACGCCACAGAAGAGGCACGCGCCGCCACCCGTCCCCACAGGCCGTGGCGGAGTTTATTTTTTCCTTAACAATATTCTTTTACTAAAGGGACCATTTCCCAACTATTTTTAATGCCCAGGGCGATTTTACTACATTTATTTTCAATAGCCAGACGATCACCAGCAACGTGGATAGAAAGACATTTTTGTTTTTAACATTTTTATCGATTTAGTTAGAGCAAACGACACTTTCATTTTCGCGCTCGCCATTTCTATCATATACCAAGACCAGTCAATTACTTGTTCACCCGATGCATGAATTGAGCGAAGATATGTGTGAGATTGCGTGACACGCAGCAGATTGTTGCGTGCCGGCGCCAAATGCGTTGTTCGTGCAGCCGACGGCTTAATGTTTAAATATACACTTGAGTT
>JAMASZ010000387.1 GCA_023301585.1 Alphaproteobacteria bacterium
TTGATTGTTGAAAGTCTTTCAGCTAAAAGCTGTCTGGCAAAATATATATCAGTATCATCATCAAAAACGACTGTGATTTGCGACAGGCCATAACGTGAAATTGAACGCGTATAATCAAGCTTAGGTAATCCTGCTAAAGTTGTTTCAATAGGGAATGTAATGCGCTGCTCAACCTCTAATGGGGAGTAACCACGGGCTTCTGTGTTAATTTGCACTTGAACATTGGTAATATCAGGAACAGCATCAATGGGTAGTTTTTGGAAGTTAAATATTCCTAAAACACATAAGCCAAATACGGCAATGAAAACCAACCAACGGTGTTGAATAGAGGCATAAATTATTTTTTCTAGCATGGGTATTTCCTAAGAATTAAGAGTAATTTGAATGAGCATTAAATTTTAATGTTCGTGTGCAGCTCCAGATTTTAAAATATCAGCTTTAATGATAAAGCTACCTTGACTGACATAGCTTTCGCCTTGGTTTAGACCACTGATAACTTCAATATTTTTATTATCTGTTTTTCCTAATTTTACAGGGCGCATTTCGTATTCATTATTGCTTTCAACAAAAACAACACTTTTATCTTCCATTGTCTGAATGGCACTTTGAGGAACAACTATGTTGGCATTAGTTTGAGAAACAGAGACATCCCCCTCCACAGTCATACCAGGTCGCCAATCGCTGTTATCATTATCTAACTCAACGATAGCAATATAGGTCTGGCTTAGCGCATCTGCCGTTGGCAAAAGCATTTTGATATTTGAAGTTGCTTCTTTTTCGATATTACCAAGTGTATGAACGCTTACACTCTGACCTTCTTTGATATAGCCTGTATCTTTTGGAAAAATATGGAACTTCGCCCAAACTTTTGATAAATCAACTATTGAAAATAAAGGTGCATCACTCGTTAAGTTCCCAACATTGGTGTTTCTTGATAAAATTGTTCCAGAAATAGGCGCTGTTACATTAAATACTTGAAGGCTCTCATTACTTTCAACAGTTGCTAGAACTTGCCCTTTCTTAACCTTCTGACCCAATTCCACTTTGACGCTTCGCACTTGTCCCGTAAAACGTGCTTTCACTTCGGCAGAACGGTTAGAGTTTTGAACAATCTGACCTGTAAGAGAAATATTTTGAGAGATAGCGCCACCTTGGGCTTTTGAAAGCATGATACCTGCCTTTTTAGCATGATCTGGCTCTATATCTGTTTTGCCTTCTTCATGTTCATCATCATGTCCGCCGTGTTCGTCTTTATGTCCATGATCATCGTGACTATCTTCATCTTCATGATTTTCATGGCCATGTTCGTCATGCTCATCTTTTTCATCACCATGATCTTCTGTATGATTATCCCCATCATGGTCATCGTGTCCTTCTTCTTCGTCATGCCCATGACCTTCATGGCTTTCTTCTTTATGTTCCGCGTGGTCGTGTGCATCTTCTGCATGACTAGATTGGGTATATAAATAAACCCCACCTAATCCAAATAAAACTAAAGTTATGAGTGCTAGTTTTTTCATTGTTTATTCCTTTTCAGTAAATAATGAAGCTGTGTAAGGGGTATAATTCCCACTCAACATATCAATTTGAGATTTGTTTTTATAAAAGACGTTTAACGCCTCTAGGTAGCTTTCTTGAACATCAAATAAAGTGCGCTGTGCGTCTAATAAATCCAAGAACGAAAATGCACCTCGTCCATAGCCGTATTCAGCTTGGTCTAAAGCTTTACGTGCAGAAGGTAAGATATTTTTTTGATAATCCAGTGCTTCTTGACGCGCATTATCCATTGCCTGCCAAATCTCTATTGCTTGTTTATTCAGATTCAAACGTAAGCTTTGATCTTGCGATTGAGCTGCTTTAACATTGGCTCTTGCGCTTGCAATATTCCCTTGATTACGATCAAAGAAATTCAAGGGTACAGATACGCTTGCTAGAAATGCTGTGCCATCATCTTCGTTGAATCGTCTAACGCCAACCCCAAAAGTAGGGTCAGCAACTGCATTAGAGCGTTCTAAGTTCAATGCAGCTTCTTGCTTTAAAATAGACAGCTGGCTCATTGTTGCCATAGGTGTTTTTTCTAAAGCACTCGCAATAGCATCATAGCTCGGTATTTCTGGAAGGTTTGATACATCAGCCTGTATGTCTTGGTTAATAGACGGAACGCCCATCAAGTTTGCCAAAACTGTTTTAGCTAATGATAAGTCTTTTTCTGCTTTACGTTTTTCTAGTTTTGCCGCAGCTTGCTCAATATCAACTTTAGTATGTTGAATTTTTGGTGCTTTAGCTGCATTAACGCGTACCTTAACAACCTTGTGCATCTTCTCCCCAACACGAAGGCGATTTTGAGCATATTTAAGCTTCTCACTTGCTATAGCGATATTTGCAAAAGCCTCATTTGTTTGAGCCAATACAGATTGTATTGAGGCTATAGCCTCTTGCTTAACTTGTTCTTTCTGGAAACTTGCCACACGTTCACGGTTTGAGCGTTTCCCTGCAATCTCAATTTTTTGAGCAATGCCGAGCGTTAGTTCTGCCCCATCAATACCTTTACGCCCGTCATTTCCTGCAAAATTCTCCACCTCAAAACTGGCTTCGGGGTTAGGGAGTAATGACTGCTGAACACGGTTTCCTTCTGCTCCATCATATTGAGCTTGATAACTTTGTATCATTGGGTTCTGGCTCAAAACCACACTGTAAGCTTGATCGAGAGTAAGTGCGTCTTGTGCATTTGATTGTGGGATAGACAAAGCCATCACGGCAATTATAGGAAGAATATATCTTCCACGTAAAATTCTATGGGGTAACATTGGTAAATTCCTTATAGCTTAAGTAATAAAAGTCCTATGCCTTATGAAAAGGCATGAAAAAGGCGCAATACGCCTGTGAACTTAAGCTATTGGGGGGCGATATAGAGAGGATAAAGCATTAGAAGCCAAATTATCTATTGGCTCTATTGACGTTAGACCACTTACTGGAAAAGCATTGGAGACATTATAAATTGTAAAACCAATAACGTGACTGTGATGACATTCGCAATCATTGCATTGGTCATCAGCAGCTTCATTCTCATGATCTA